>JAFCEV010000030.1 GCA_017608985.1 Candidatus Pacearchaeota archaeon | reverse complement strand
GCTATCTTTCTTGTCTTATCTGTAGAATCAGCATCAGCTACAATAACTTCTAAATTTTTAAAATTCTGCGCTTTTATAGAATCAAGTAATTTTGGCAGATATTTTTCTTCATTTTTTGTTGGTATTATTATACTGAGCATTTATGAGTTTTAACGAAAAGCCATTTAAATAAATTATTACTGCAGAATATATGAAACTACCAGAGAAGAATGAAATTAGAAAGCCAACAAAAACAATTTCAGGCATAACTCCTGTAGCTGTAATGTTGCCTCCGCGTAGATGTAATCATGGTGCTTGCATTTATTGTCCTAATCTGAATGTTCCACAGAGTTATACGCCCAAGTCACCTGTTGTTATGCGTGCTATGGAGGTGCGATATGATGCCTATAAGCAAGTTAGAAATAGATTAAAAGCATTTGAAGCAATGAATCATCCAACAGACAAGATTGAGCTAATAATTATGGGGGGGACTTTTTTGCAGTATCCAGAGAAATTTCAATATGAGTTTATTAAAGATTGTTATGATGCTCTTAATAATAAAAAATCTAAAACTTTGCAAGAGGCTCAGAGGAGAAATGAACAGGCAAAGCACAGATGTGTTGCACTTTGTATTGAAACTCGTCCAGATGTTTGTGTTGAGCATATAGAAAAAATGAGAAAATGGGGAGTTACAAGGGTTGAACTTGGAGTTCAAATTATCGACGACAAAATCTATAAAAAGGTCAAAAGAGGGCACACTGTTCAAGATGTTGTTCGAGCTACAGAAGATTTGAGAAATGCTGGTTTTAAAATTGGATATCATATAATGCCTGGATTACCTGGGAGTAATATGAAAAAGGATTTACAATTGTTTAAGAAGCTTTTTTCAGATCAAAAATTCAAACCAGATCAATTAAAATTATATCCTTGTCAAGTTATGCCTGGGTCTGAACTTGAAAAAATGTATTGGAGAGGAAAATATAAACCATATACTAAAGAACAAATTGAAAAAGTATTAATTAAAATGTTAAAAAATGTTCCAAGATATTGTAGGGTAATGCGTGTGATGCGTGAAATACCTCCAGAATATCTTATTGCAGGTACAATTAGGATTGATTTGCGTAAAGAAATTGAAAATGAGTTAAGAAAAAAGCAAAGCAAATTAAAAGAAATTAGATATAGAGAGATTGGATTTGCTTTGAGAGATGAAAAAAAGATTAATTTTGATCTAAAATTAAGAATTACAAGATATAAAGCTGCAAAAGGAGAGGAATATTTTTTAGAAATTGTAAATAAAGACGATATTTTGTTTGGGCTTTTGAGATTGAGAATTTTTGAAGAACAAGCCACCATCCGCCCCACCACCTTCCACCAAGCAAATATAGTTAATAGTAAAAAAACGAGCCAATTTAAGAATACTAATAAGCGAGCGATTGTGCGAGAACTTCATGTTTATGGCCAAGCTCTGCGATTAGGTGAAAAGGGCGAGGTTTCACAGCATAAAGGTTTAGGAAAATGGCTGATGAATGAGGCAGAAAAAATTGTAAGAAAAGAAAAAATTAAAGAATTAGCTGTTATCTCTGGAGTTGGAGTTAGAGAATATTATAAAAAGCTTGGATATAAATTGAAAAATACATATATGGTGAAAAATCTATGATTTTATGCTAAAATCGTTTGCTACTTAAGAAAAATGACGAAAAGTTTATAAATAAAAGGTGTTTTTAATTATTAAATTATCAATTTTTTTAATTGGAGGTAAATCTTATGGATGAATCAGACAATGATCGCGATGGAGAAGAACGCATATTCAAGCACAAAAGTAGGTATACTCTACGATGCACGAGGGGAAGAACCTTGGGATATTTCTTATTTTAAAAAGGAATTTGAGAAAAAAGATATAAGTGTTGTTTTATTTGATACTAATAGATTGAGCGATAATTATTCTTTAATACAAAATCCAGAGGAGATTTCAATACCTGAAATAGAAAAATTAGTTGATAAAGGTTATTTGATTTGGATGAATAGAATATATCCAAGTGGAGCAAGCGAGGATGTGATTAATAAGGGGTTGAATGTGGTATCTTGGTTAAATAGTAGAAATCATACAACTATAAATCCTTTAACTGCTTGTGCAGCAGATTATGATAAGTTTTATGCATTTCAATTAATGGAGAAATATGCTGTTCCAACTCCTAAAACAGAGAAAATAACAGAAGAAAAAAGCATTGATTATTTTTTAAGTGAATTTTCTTTTCCATTGATTGTGAAAAGAAACACAGGAGGAAAAGGAATAGGTGTTCAAAAAATAGATGATAGAAATAAACTTGAGCAAGTTTTAAGTGAAAAAGAGGTAACTTCTGGAAGATATCTAATTCAAGAATTTGCAGAGCCTAATAAAAATCATGATATTAGGGTGGGGGTTATTGATGGTAAGCCTTTAATTAGTTATGGAAGGACTTTGGTTGCAAAAAATGGAGGGGGTGTGTCTTGGATTGGAAGTTGTCATCATGGGTCCAAGATAATCCCTTATCAAGCATCAGAAGAAGAATGTAAATTAGCAGTACTTGCTTCAAAAGCCATAGGGGCAAATTTAAATGAAGTGGATATACAAATCACAGAAAATGGTCCGGTTGTTATAGAGAATAATCCTACTCCGGGTTATGAAGAGGGAGAAGAACATTGGGTTGAATTGATTGTAAATCACATTGCTGAGTCATACCAAGGAAAAAATGTATAAAAAAATAGCTCTAATGGATAGATTTGGAAAGAATTTTACAGAAGGGGATAATTTTAAGCATTATGCTAGGGGTTTTTTAGATAGAGGTTGTAATGTTGTTCAGTTAGATCCTTATACAATTAATTTTGAGGATGGGACTGCAAAAATTTATAGTTTAGATTTAAGAAATAATAATATTTTTGTTCGTTCAAATAAAGAAAAAGTAGGAAAATTAGAATCCTACGATGTGATTATGGATTTAAGCGATGTTGTTGACCCTGTTTTTGCAATAAATTTAGAAAAAATAAATACTTTACATATCAATCCACCTTTTGCAACCTACAATTCTGCAGATAAGAGAACATATGTTAATAATTACCCTGAATTTATACCTAGAACAATTATTAGTTCTGATATTAGTGAATTAGAGGAAGCGCTTTACGATAAATTTGGAGGAGAGATGATTGTTAAAGATCCTTTTGGATCTTGTGGAAATGGAGTCGAGAAGCTTGATATTAATAGCCCAAATTATAGAAAAATTTTAGAAAACATCACAAATAAAGAGCAACTAGAAATTGTAGCACAAAGATTTATGAATTTTGCCCATGAAGGAAGTAAAAGAGTTGCAGTTTTAGGAGATATTAAAGATCCAGAATCCTATAAAATTATTCATTTTTATGGAAGAAAACCTTCTGAGAAAAATTGGAAAGATAATCTTTCTCAAGGAGGAAAAGTTGTTGAATTAGATTCTTTAAGACAAGATGAAATAAATCTTTGTTTAAATGTTGCTAGAAAATCTGGATTATATACTGTTGGATTAGATATAATGGATGATTTAAATGAAGAAGGTAAAAGAGTTTCTAAACTTGTAGAGACAAATGCTGTTCTTGCATTTAATGCAGATGGAAAATACTCAAATAAATTAAAAATTGTACCAAATTTTATTTTGGATAATTTGTTAAAAGATTAAAATGGATGTTAAATTATTAGCTAGTCAAACTTTTTTAGAGAAGATAAATAGCTGGGTTGAGCAAAAATCTGGAAAAAATCCTAGTAATTATTCTAAAGTTCATGTGAATCCTGAAAGATATGAAGCATTTATGTCTGTTTTTGGGGATAAAGACTATGGTTTTGTTTTGGCAGGAGATGTTCAAAAAGAAATTAGAACAGGAGAAAAGGCTCAGGTTTATTTATTTGGGAAAGGCCTTAAACCATATAAGGCTGAAAAAGGAGTTGATTGTAAGTTATTCATTGCCAGTGCTTTTGGGTGTAATGGATTTCCGTCGAGAGAAGAAGTTCTTGAGATAACAACTTATTTAGAGAAAAAAAAACAAGAAGGAAAAATAAGGAATATTGTTAATTCTAAAAGAGGTTCTTTATCAGAAGACAAGATTTCTATTTTAGAGTTAAAGTTACAAGGAATCAAAGTTCCTAATACAAACCATTTTGCAAATTTTTCAGAATTAAAATACTTTCTTGAAAATAATCCTGGAGAATATGTTGTAAAGCATCGTTTTGGACAAGAAGGAGAAGATTTTTTTAGGATTAATAATGAGAATTTTGGAGAAATTTCTGGGATAAATTTAAAAAATTTTATTGTTCAAGACCTTGTAGAAATATTAAATGAAAAAAGATTGATATTTTTTAAGGATGAGCTGATTGGTTCTAGGATAATTTATGATAGACACATGCCTTGGGAGGAAAAAGGCAAGGTTGAAAGAGAACATATCACAAAAAACTATTACCCTACACCTGATGAAATAAACGATTCCCGACGGATATTAAGACATTTTGATGCAACTGTGGGAGCTATAGATTGGATAGAAACAAATCAAGAAAAAAGAATGTATATGGAGTATAATGGCATTGGAACAGGTTGGGGAATGAAAGATTATCAATATAATTTGAATAAAACTGTTGCAGAAAAGCTAAAAAAGAAATATTTAGGATGACAATTTGTTCAATTTTAACTCCATCTTACTTTTGCTATAAAAAAGAAATTTTAAACATTAAAAGAAATATTAAGAAAATTGGATTTGATGGATTTGAGGATTTTAAATCCAAAGAAAAGCTGTTCGATAAATGGGCTGGTTCTCCAAGTGAACGTTTAGAAAAGTTTTATTCTGCTTGGAATTCAAAATCTGATGCAATTATGTGTTGTAAGGGGGGATCTGGAGTACTTCATTTTTTACCTTTGATTAAGAAGAATAAGCTAAGAAAAAGGAAAATCTTTGTAGGATATAGTGATATTACTCCCCTATTGAATTTTTTGCACAAAAAACTAGGAATCATTACAATTCATGGGCCAAATTTAAGCAGAAAGTTAGATAAAAATAGTTTATTGGCTCTGAAAGATGCCTTGCAAATGAAAGATTATTCTCTTGGATTTAATCAAGATCAATGTGTACATGTCAAATCCCATGTTTTAACAGGAAAGGTTGTTGGAGGTAATTTAGGGAGATTAGTGGAGATTTTTCCTTATGTTAAACTGGATTTTAAAAATAAAGTGGTTTTTTTAGAAGAAATAGGGTATACAGAGTATAAAATCTTTAATTTACTCATCTCTCTTAAAAATTATCCTTCTTTTAAACCTAGAGCAATAGTTTTTAGAGTGTTAGGAGTTAAAAATAATGTGTTGATGAGGGAGATGATTGAGTGTCTGTTTCCTAATGTTCCTTTAATTTTTAATGTAAATTTTGGGCATACAACACCAAATATTTCAATTCCCATTGGAGCTAATTGTAAGATAGATTTTAGAGAGAAGAAAATAGGGTTTTCTTTTCCAAGAAAGCATAAAAAATATGCTGTAAAGTTTGATTAAGAACGCCCCCACCGAGATTCGAACTCGGGTCACAGCCTTGAAAGGGCTGCATTCTTGGCCTCTGAACTATGGGGGCGCTTTTTTCTTAAAATGGAATCAAGCCTGATATATCTACAAAAAATTAGTTTTTAAATTATTCTGCTTGTTTTTTCAGGTATAATTATCCAGGCGAGAAAATACACAAGAATTCCTAATCCAAAAGAAATAATTGTTACAACAGCCCAAATTAATCTAATAATTGTGGGGTCTGTATTTAGATATTTTCCAATACCTCCGCATACTCCTGCAATCATTCTTTCTTTTCTACTTCTGTAAAGTCTTTTTTTAACCATTTTTATTTACTATGAGCCTACTCGGATTTGGGCTCTGAGTAAATTCAGGCCTAGCACTGAATAAATTCAGATACTAAACTAAAGTTCAAATCCAATGAGCCTACTCGGATTTGAACCGAGGACCT
>JAFCEV010000001.1 GCA_017608985.1 Candidatus Pacearchaeota archaeon | reverse complement strand
TTATTGGCTTATCATAAGTTTGTCCATCAACCAATAATCCTTGACTTGTTACAGTAACCAACCCTGTTATCTTACCAAAGTAGGGCAACAAAGCAGCACTTACCAAAGCCAATCCGAGAATCACAATCGCAAACACTGGAATTCCCTTGCCAAACACATTAACTTTCTTTTTCAAAAGTTTTCTCATTTTTTTCTATTTCTTAAACCTCCTTTCAATTCTGTTGAACTTCCTGTGAAACAGGATTGAGTTAGAGAAATCCCAATTCTTACGGGAGAGTCTCTTCTCAGTTCTATATCAAATATCCCTAAAGGATAATGAGCATTAATGTTAGAAATCTTGGCATAATAAGAGCAGGGAAACTTGCTTTCAACCATGCCTAAATTATGGCAACTTCATTTAAAAATATTATTATCCTCGAGAAATAGGATTTTGTTATTCCTGAAAATTAATGAAAATATCCCTTTAAACTCCTAAAAATCTAAATCTTCCAAATCTTTTTTTATCTCTTTTTTCAAATCTTCGTTATCTTCTTTTAGTTTCTCACTTATTTTATTTTTCCTGTCTCTTTCATCATTCAACTCAGAAATATTAATTTCTATCCTTTTTCTTTCAGACAATAAATTTTGAGTTTTATCCTCTTTCAGATTCTTTTCGCAATCTGCTATTTCCTGCTTCTTATTCTTTATTTCTCTTATTTTTTCTTCAATAAATTCATTATTTAATTTTGCTTCATTTAACAGAAGCAGAATGCTATCACCATAATCTTTTTTAAATGCTGTTTTGAAATCATTTCTGTGTGCTTTTACAATATCCATCTGGTCTTCAAAGATATGGAAAAAATTTGCTAGTGCTTTAAAATCAATAAACTGTCTTAAATCAAGAATGCTTTTGTCCAATTCTGTTTTGGCTAATCTGATTTTTTCTTTTGTTTCCAGACTTTTTAGATAATCTTTGCTTTTTTTAATTATTTTAATTTTTTCCAGAATTTTTTCAGTTTCTTTTTCATTCTCAGTTATTTTTTTATCCAGCAAAATAATTTCCTCATCAATATTTTTGTGAGTCTCTTTACTTTCATTAATCTGGTTTAATTTTTGTCTAAGGGCAGAGATTTTTCTGTATAACTCAATAATTTCCTTGTTTTGGTCAAATATTTTTTTCAAATCTTTGGAAAAATTTCTCAGGCATTCTAATATATCTTTCATTTCTTTTCCGATAAGAATCGTAGCTTTTTCATAATTCCTATGCGTGCTTTTGTTAAAATTTGAAAAAATTCTGTTCATATCTTCAAAAAATTTTTTAAGGTCTTTTTTTTGCAGGCTCTCCAGACCCTGTATAAAATTCTCCACAGATTCAATGTATTTTTCTCTTCCTGTATTGGTAAGAGACTTGAACCGCTCTTCAGCTTTTTTTGAATCAATGTCAATACTCTTTGCAAGATTTATTTTTTCCCTGATGCTCACCATAAACTCATCAATTTTCTTCTGAATCAAACCGAAAGCCTGCTCTTCTTTAAGCCTATTTTCACTTTCTTTTTTTTCAAGGTAATTTTCTATTTGAGAAAAGGAAATTTTTCTTTCTGGTTCTGCAATCTTTTTTCTTTTTAGTTTTTTAAAAAAATCGAATAATGTCATGCAATGTAAAAGACAGCTGACTTAAAAATATTGCTTTTGTCTTGATAACAATGTTAAGAAAACTTATAGGATATGATAACTCACCAACTTCCTGTTTTTGATACGAGAAATATAAGAAATCATTTTCAATCTTCATCTACTGTACCTGGTTCAGATCCTACGATCCCTTGTGGTCCTGGATCCACTGTATCATCAACATCACCAGCAGGCGAAAACGGAGTCGCATCTGGGTCTCTGCCCGGATCTATATCCATTTCACTCTCAACAACGTTTCTCTCAACTATTATATCTTCAATTTGAGCATCAATTTCTCTAATTCTCTCTGCAATTTCCATAACTGTTGTTTGCGTATCATTTACTTCCCCACTATCTCCCTCAATCATCACACCAACTTTCTTTTCTCCAGTACTTTGCTCCTTAGATACCTCTCTCTTCAGTGTCTGCCCTTCACTACCCTCCATCTCCACAACAAGTTCTGCAACCAGTTGCGTTTTTCTTTCTTCTAAAGCATACAATTCAAACTCCTCAGAATCCCCAATCATACCCAAAGTAGTTTCAATATTTTCAATTACATCATCAGCGATATCAGAAGAAACTTTTCTTTGAACAAACTGAAGTTTTTTACGTGCATGCTCAATATTTCTAGAAGCATCATCATCCTCACCATTCTGAATATTTTCCATCGCTGAATTAAGTTCTTTTTCTCTAATTTCTAAAGCCAATATTACTTTATTATCTCCAGAAGAAAAAAACATTTTAACATTATCTACAAATTTATTAATACCAGAATATGTTTGAGATTGATTTTGAGCCTGAACTAAAGGAAAAATTAATAATATTCCTAATAGCAGTATGATTATCACCCTTTTTTTCATAACAGTATATAGAAGTTATGTATATAAATTTATCTTATTCAATATCCTCTCCACAAAACCAACTTTCCATTTTCATCCCTTAAAAACAAAGTATCTCCTGATTCTGTCCAGACATAATCCTCACCTTTCCAGTATAATATATTTTCTGTATTTTCTTCTTCTCCTATTAATATAGTAACCTCTTCATAATCTTTCAAAACAAATTCAGGGAAGATGAATTTTTTCCTTCCTTCATCTTTAATTTTCCATTTAGTCAGTTCGCAGTCAAAACCGCATTTATTGTAAAGAGTTATAATTTCATCTTTATAATCAAATTCTCTGAGTTCAATACAGGTTGCACACTTATCTTGTGAAACTTCGCATAAATTTTTGTTCTGTTCAATGCATTTTTCCCATGCTTTCTCAAAATCTTTATAATATATATCTCTTCCAGAAGGAAAATAAAAATTTGCATATCCTTCCTCCACAATTTTTTTATTTATATTATCCTCTTTAAAATATAAATAAGCCAGTGTTCTTCCATATTTGTCTTCCCTATCTTTTCTAAATTCCAGTCTTACTGTCTCATTTAAAATTAGTTCTTCTAAGAATTCTTTTGCCTCTGAATAATATTTTTCCCCTTTTTCAGGAGAATTAATTCCAAGCAGTCTTATTGAAATTTCATTGCTTTTTACAGTATCTCCGTCTATTATCCTGTCAATATATGCAGTTTCAGATTCAATTAAAAATCCCTGAAGTTTGGTATCTAGAGAAGGATAAAATTTTAATAGAAGGGCGAGAATCAGGAGGATAATTATTAATATAATCTTTTTCTTTTTATCCATTTTAAAAAGGATGTTTATTACCAACTCTAATTAATACTTATTTAAATAAATTAAGGTAATCAAATGTATTAAAAAATCAAAAAGAACATTTTTCCTATTTCCTTATCTTTTAATATAGAAATTAATATAAATAAACCCGTATTTTGTAGAGTATGAGGAATGTGGTTTTAATGGCAGATCCGAATTCTAATGCATGGAATTTTGCAAAAAAGATTCAGGATTACCTTCAATTTACCAAAGAAGAGCATGTTCCACTTTGGGAAATTTCTGTGGATTTTTTCAACAACAGGGAAATTAATATGTATGTTCCTGAAAATATAAGGAAAAGGGATATTTACTATATTCAGGATTCAACAAAAAATCCGCAACAGTGGTGGGTTGAACTTCTGTTAATTAAAGATTTGGTTTTGAGTTCATCTGCAAATACTCTCACCTTTGTTTTGCCAAACATGCTTTATTCAAGACAGGACAGAAAACAAAAATCAAGAGTCCCGATTTCAGCGAGGGCTTTTGCAAAATCAATTTCAAAAGGAATAGAAAGAATAATAACAATGGATTTGCATGCTCCCCAAATTCAGGGGTTTTATCCTGAGAATATTCCCTTGGATAATCTGTACAGTTTTCCAGAAGTGGTTCGCTATATCTTCAAAAACCACATAAATGAATTTGATAAATTAGTTGTTGTTTCACCAGATACAGGAGGTGTAAATAGGGCAAAATCTTTTTTAAAGAGGCTTAAGGCATATCAGACAGATCCACTGAACAACCTCAATCAAAAAGAATTTTCATTCGCCTTAATCAGCAAAACCCGTCCAAAAGCAGGAGAAGTTGAAGATATGCAGTTGGTTGGAGAAGTTTCTGATAAAGATGTTATAATAATTGATGACATAATAGATACAGGAACTACTCTGCTTAAAGCAGCAGATTTATTAAAAAACAACAGAGCCAAAAAAATCTTTTGCTACTCAACCCATGGAATTTTTACAAGAGGAACAGAGGAATTAAGAAAAAAATTTGACATTCTAATGACAAGCAATACTTATTATCAGGAAAATAATGGAGCTGAAGTAATTGATATAAGCCCTACCTTTGCAGAAGCAATTTACAGAGCACAAAAAGGATTATCTATTTCTAAATTGTTTGAATAATTTTCTAGAAATTCATAATAAAATCTCTTTATTATGCGGGGGACAGGATTCGAACCTGCGCAAGCACTAAGCTACAGGATCTTAAGTCCTGCTCGTTTGACCACTCCGACACCCCCGCATGCTTGGAGGAGTGGGAAAACTTATTTGACCCCAGGCATGTTCACGAGTCTCGCCTCAAAACTAAAACGGGTGAGCTAGTGAGTCAAGCATATTTGTGAGTCAGCCATATCGCCCCTGATAGGAGCAGGTATGTGAGTCCTCCGACACCCTGCTTAAAAAAACAATCCAAGAAGAAGTTATAAATCTTACTGATTATTCTTTTTTTATCTTAATACCGAGTTCTTCTAATCTTTTGAGATGTGCCTGCATAAGAGATTCAACATTCTGAACCATCTTAATTAATTCATTTCTTTCATTAATCAGTGTATTCAGTGCACCCTGATGAAATCCAATTTCTGTCTCCTTTGACATTTTAGGAGATTCTTTTTTGTCAAATACCTTTTCAAGATTTTCTTTATTTACTTTTGCCATTTTGAAAATTTTTGTTTTCTTTAATTTTTGAAGTGTGTTTATCTAAATAGAATTCCACTTAAAAACCTTACTTCTCTTTCACTAATTCTCTGTATGCACTGTATGCTGCAACAGCACCTTCTCCACATGCAGTAATAATCTGCTTCAGGGAATTATTTGTCACGTCTCCTGCTGCAAAAAATCCTTTTACATTTGTTCTTTGCTGTTTGTCTGTGACAATCTGTTGTTTTTCTGTTTTAACTCCAAGTTCTTCTGCAAGCTCTATATTCGGAGTACTGCCCACTTCCACAAAAAGCCCGTCAAGCTCCAGTTTTTTTTCTTTGTTAATCTCAACAGCCTCAAGTTTTTCCTTTCCAATTAATTTTGTGATAACTGAATTAAACAAAGGTTTTATTTTTTTATTTTTCCTGACTTCTTCAATCCAGATTTTATCACCTCTGAAAAATCTTTCTTTTCTGTAAATTATATAAACTGTTCTTGCAAAATTTGTCAAGAGCAATGCAGAAGTCAGAGCAGCGTCACTTCCTCCGACAATTCCAACAACTTTATTTTTATAAAAACCAGCGTCACAGGTTGCACAATAACTTATTCCTTTTCCAATAAATTCTTTTTCCTTTGCTATTCCTAATTTTTTTCTTTCACTTCCTGTTGCAAAAATTATTTTTTTAGCAGAATATTTGCTCTTATTTGTAACAATCTCAAATTCTTTATTTTTTTTAATATCTAAAACTTCTTCTTGTTTTATCTCAACTCCTAATTTTTTCACAGGTTCTATAAATCTTTTCATTAATTCTATCCCAGATATTTTATCATAAGAAGGAAAATTGCAAATTTTAGAAGCTTCATTTGTCAATCCTCCTGGAATTTTACCAATAATTATAAAATTCATTTTGTATCTTGAAGCATAAAGTGCAGCAGTCAGACCGGCAGGTCCTGCTCCTATTATTATTAAGTCGTATTTTTCCATTTTAATCCATAGAGAACAACATTTATTAATCTTTTTTATTTACTTATTTCATGAAAAAACTGGTGGTTAAATTAATAAAAAAGGCACTTAAGAAAAAGAGAGTAAAGTTAAAGGATGAAGAGATAGAAAATCTTTTGGAAATTCCTCCTTCTGCTGATTTTGGAGATTATGCTTTTCCATGTTTTTTTCTTGCTGAAAAATTAAAACAAGAACCAGATCAGATTGCACTGGAATTGAGGGAGGAAATTGGAACTCCTCCTGCAACAGATTTTGAGGACATTCAGACAGCAGGTCCTTATATAAATTTTTACTTCAACAGGAAAACTCTCGCAAAAAAGCTGGTTTGGGAAGCTCTGACTTATAAAAAAAATTATGGAAAGACAGATTTTGGGAAAAAGAAAAAAATACTGGTGGAATTTTCCTCACCTAATATAGCAAAACCCTTTGGCATAGGACACCTTCGTTCTACAATTATAGGTAACTCAATAGCAAATATTTGTGAATTTTTGGGATTCAAAGTTATAAGGGTAAATTATCTCGGAGACTGGGGAACCCAGTTTGGAAAACTTCTTTTGGGATATAATAAATTCGGAAGTGAAAAAAAACTTCAGAAAAATCCTGTAAAACATCTTCTAGAAATTTATATAAAGGCAAACAAAAAAATTTACGAAAAAAAATCACGGGAAGAGTTCAGAAAACTCGAGGCAGGAGACAAGAAGGCTTTAATGCTGTGGCGATTATTTAAAGAAATAAGTATGGAGGAGTTTGAAAAAATTTATAATACACTCGGAATCAAATTTGATGTTTATCTTGGAGAATCTATGTATAATAAAAAAATGAAAAATGTTATTCAGGAACTGGAAGAAAAGAAACTTCTGAAAAAAAGCAAAGGGGCAAAAATCGTTGATTTGAAAAAAGAAGGGCTTGGAGTATGTTTAATTGAAAAAAGCGACAAGGCAACACTTTATGCTACAAGGGATTTGGCTTCTGCAATTGACAGATACAAAAAATATAAATTTGAAAAAATGATTTATGAAGTTGGGCAGGAACAGAAGTTATATTTTAAACAGATTTTTAGAATTCTTGAACTAATGGGTTATGACTGGGCAAAGGATTGTATCCATGTCGAGCATGGGCTTTATCTTGGGAAAGACGGAAAAAGATTTGCAACAAGAAAAGGAAAAACTTTTTTCATGAGAGATATTTTAGATGAGACTATTTCTCTTGCAAAAAAAGAAATAGTCAAGAGAGCTCCAAGCATAAGCAGAAAGGAATTGGAAAAGAGAGCGCTGAAAATAGCAATCGCTGCAATTTTTTATGGAGATTTAAAAAACAACAGAAGCAATAATATGGTTTTTGATATAAAAAGATTTGTTTCTTTTGAGGGAGATACAGGTCCTTATATTCAGTATAGTTATGCAAGAGCAGGCTCTATTCTGAAAAAAACAAAAAATCAGGATAAATTTGAAGTTTATGAATTACAGCCGCAGGAGATAGAACTGATAAAAAAACTTCTGCAGTTTCAGGAAATAGTTCTGGATGCCTATAAAAGTCTGAATCCGTCTGTAATTGCTAACTACTGTCACAAAATATCCCAATTATTCAATGAATTTTACCATGCTTGCCCTGTTATTGGTTCAAAAGAAGAATCTTTCAGGCTTGCTCTTATTGCTGCTTTCAGGCAGGTTTTGAAAAATGCTTCTCATCTTTTAGGAATAGAACTTCTTGAGGAGATGTAACAAAAAATTATTTAAAGGGAATTTCTTTTATATTTTTAATTAAATAAAGAGGTAAATAATTTCGCCAGGAATTTTAAGAAAATAATTCTGAAGTGAAATTATAAATTTAAAAAGATGGTACAGACAAAAAAGATGAATGAGTCTTTTTTTGTGAAGATGCAGAAAGAACTTACGACTGCGGGGGAGCTTATTCGTGCAAGACAGGATGAAAAGCAGGCATTGCTGGATGAGTTTGATGCAGAGTGCAAAAGATTTTTCTTCGGGAAAATCTCCCAAAGAGCGCTTATGGCTTCTGTGAAAAAAACCAACAAAGAACTTCAGAGACTGGATAAAGCAATAAAAGATATAATAAGGTTGGCAAAGAGAATTTCAAACAGAGAGATAAATCTTGTATCTGCTCAGGCTCCGATAAAATATAAAGCGACACTTTCAGGAATTACTGGAGGAGAAAAAAAGAAGAAAAGAAAAAAGACTACAAAGAAAAAAACTAAGAAAAAAAGAAAAACAACGAAGAAGAGATAATCAAAACTTATTTAAAGTGTTTTTCTTTTTAAAATTTATATAATTAAATAAAAAAGGAGGTGGAAATGGCAAAAAAAGGATCTAAGGTCTTAAACTTTGTTGTATGGCTGACAGGAGTAATTGTATCCTTGGCTGTAGGATTCGGCCTGATTGGTGGAACATTGAGCGTTCCTTACATAGGAGTAGTCAATGTAATCGCAGGTTGGGTTGTGATAGTTACAACACTTTTGGGAGTGATATTGGCTATACTTAAATTCTAATTTATTTTTAACTATTTTTTATTTTTAAAATCTAAAGAATTTTATTTGTAACAAAGTCAAACTCTCTTAAGGCAGTATGTATTCAATGCAAACCACTCTAAACAGTTATTAGAAATCATGCATGTCCATTTTTAATTTTTTTATGAAATTTTCATATATCAACCTCTTTTAATTTATTTCTTTTTTTATCTTTCCAATTATCCACCAAACAATTCCCCCTAAAACTCCAAGCCAAATAAAACTAAACATATAATAAAATAAGAATGCAGGACCCCCTGTCCTATAAAAAGGATTAACTCCTAATAAAAAAACTGGTAAATTAATTATTAGAGAAATAAAGAAAATTATTTCCTCAAAATGAAGCAATGCAGTAAAACCTATCCATATCTATTTTGTCAAAGATATCTCGCAAGGAAAAAAACTTCTAATTATTGTTAAAAAATAAAAGAACCAACCAAATAATCTCTCGAATTATAATTCCTTTTGTGATATAACTCCAATTTTTCCAACCCCTTTTTATCTTACAGCTTTCATCTCTTTCCAAGCAAGTTCAAACATTTGTTCGAGAGCTTGTGCAAAGAATTCTGTATTTATCCAGATTCCCACATCATAATTCTGGTGGAATTTTTTATCATCTAAAAGCATGAACATTAGCTGATTGGAATCAATAATTACAAATCTTGCTTTTAACTTTTCTAGACTTCTGACCTCGGCAACTTTTTTTAATTCTCTTGCAACTTTAAGATTGTTTTTATCAATAGGAGCAGCAATTCTAATTTTAACCCCTCTCTTTTTGCATTTTTCCAAGCTTGGCATTAGAGCTTCAAGTTTTCTGTTAAGTCCTTCTTCTGTTGTAACAATTGTAATTGTTTGTTCAGCATCTCTTACCATCATGTCCAAATGGTTGTAAAGATTCTGTCTTCCTCTCAGACTCCCGGATAAATCAGAAGGTTCAACAAATTTAATCCCTTTTGTGAAAAGCATATTTAATTCTTCTAAGACCTCATCTTCTTTTAATGATTCCAGTCTTTGGCTTTTTTCCTTTGCATCTTTTATAAGATTTTTCTTTACTCTCTCAACAACTTCTTCAGGTTTTAATGCTATAAATTTAATAGGCTTTCCTAGCCTCATAATAATAAATCCTTTTTTTTCTAAGCTTTCTAAAATATCATAGGTTCTTGAACGCGGAACATCAGAAATATTGCTTAGTTCTCCTGCTGTTGATGTTCCTCGCGAGAGCAGAGCAGTCCAAACCCGTACCTCATACAGATTCAAATCAAAGATTTTTCTCAACCTGCTCAAAAATTCTTCTTTTACTATCATGTTTTTATTAGCTTATTTTTGTTTTTAAAGATTATTATGATAAAAGAGTAACCTTATAAGATTACTTATTAGTAGTCAATAATCTCAATTTTCCCTCTTTTATCTTTTATTTTAAAATCAATTTTATTTTTAAATCTTTCCTTTTCAGTTGTAACAATTTCAAGTTTTTTTAAGTTTGTTCTTTCTTTTATAAGCTTTTGCTTTTTTTCCAGTATTTTTTTGAATTTGTCGTCGGTAACTATCGCTAAATTTATTCTATCTTTTTTGTTTAATCCTATCTTTTTTCTGAATTCCTGAACCTGCCTTGACATTTCTCGGGCATAGCCCTCCGCCTCAAGTTCAGGAGTAAGTTTTGTATCAAACTTCACAGAAATTTCCTCTTTTTTTCCTGCCAGAGTTCCGACGAGATATTCTATTTCCTTAATATTGAGCTGTCTTTTAATAATCTCAATAAATTTTTTATTAAGAGATTTATAATAATTTATTGTTGCAGTTTGTAAAGGCCATTTTAATCCAATTCCTGCTTTATCCCTGACAGCAAGTCCTGCTTCGATAATCTTCAGAGTTAATTCCATATCTTTCTCTAATTTCTTGTCAATAAATCTTTCATTTGCTTTTGGCCAGGAAAATTCATGAATACTTTCTTTTTTCAATTTATATTTTTCTTTTAATTTTTGATATAACTCTTCACTTATATATGGACAGGTTATTGAAAACATTTTCAGAATATTAAAGAGAACTTCAAAGATTATTTTGAAAACTTCATCATTGTTTCTTTCTCTGGTAAACTGAATATACTTTCTGCTCAAATCTAGGAATAATTGTTCTATTAATTGCGGAGCCACATCCAACCTATAATCATCCAATAGTTTTGTGACTTCTTTAATTGTTGAATTCAATTTTGATAAAATCCATTTATCTTCTAATTCTAAATTTTTTGGTAAGTTTTTAGGGGATTTATCAAGATAATTCACAAGATAATTAGTAGTATTAATTAAAATGTTAAGTTCCCTATATTTTAATTTAATCTCTTCCCATGAAAAATTCATATCATCTCCTGCTCTTGTGGTTATGGTATATAATCTCATGGTATCCACCCCATATTTATTTAAAACTTCATCAGGAGAAATTATATTTCCCAAGCTTTTACTCATTTTGACACCTTCAAAATCTCTCAGCATTCCGTGAGTGTACATGGCTTTGTAGCAATTTTTTCCAAAAACAATGTTTGAAACCAACTGAAGCATATAAAACCAGAGCCTTGTTTGTTCTGTAGCTTCGAGAATTAAATCTGCTGGCCAGAATTTTTTCATATATTCTTTCTTTTTGGGATAATATAAACAATTCCAGGAAGCAACACCTGAATCAACCCAGACATCAATTATGTCAGGAACCCTTTTCATTTCTTTTCCGCATTTGCATTTGATTTTTATTCTGTCAATTCCTGGACGATGCAAATCTTTTGGAAGTTTTCCTGCAAGTTTCTTTAATTCTGCAATTGAACCTATAACCCTATAATCTTTACAGGAGGCGCATCTCCATATTGGTAATGGGGTTCCCCAATATCTTTGCCTTGTTATGGAATTATCTTTTAAATTTTTAATCCATAATTGGTATCTTTCTTTTATTTCTTTTGGAATATATTTTATGTCTTCGCTTTGCTTTAGCATTTTTGAGATTAAATCTTCTATTTTGAAAAACCATTGGTTTGTTGTTCTAAAAATAATTGGAGACTTGCATCTCCAGCAATGTGCATAATCATGCTCTACTTTTGCAGAAGCAACCAAAGCTTTTCTTTTATCCAAAGCTTCTATAAATTTTTCATTGTCTTCCAATGCATTTAAACCTGAAAATTCCCCCATTTCCTTGGGATAATTTCCTTTTTCTGTCAGATTGTTAAAAGGAGGAATTTCATTTTCTCTTCCTACTTCATAATCTTCTGGCCCACATCCAGGAGCCATATGAACCAATCCTGTTCCTGCATCGGTGTCTACATATTCTTTTGACAAAACAACTGTAAATGCTTTTTTTGATTTCTTTTTTATATCTTCATATTCAGATTTTAAACTATCATAAAAAGGATGAACATATCTTAATCCTTCTAATTTTTTACCTTTAAATTCTTCTAAAATCTCTAATTTATTATTTATTAATTGCATCACTGATTCAGCCAATTCCTTTGCTAATATCCATTTTTCATCCCCAACTTTTGCTTTTATATATTTTAGTTCTGGATTAACCATTACTCCCAAATTATATGCAATTGTCCAGGGAGTTGTTGTCCAGATTATTAGATATTCATTAGGTTTTCCTTCAACTTTAAATTTGGCAAAGATGGATTTATCTTGCACATTTTTATATTCCAGTTCATGTTTAGCTAAAGCAGTTTCACATTTTGGGCACCAGGTCATAACTTTTTTTCCTAAATATAATCTGTTTGCTTCATGAGCTTTTTTAATCAGCCACCATTCTCCTTCCATATATTCGTTTTCTACTGGCATATAAGGATTTACATGATCTAGAGAAACAGCCAATTTATCAAAATCTCTGTTCATCTGATGCATCATTTCTAATGCAAATTTTTTACATTCTTTAACAAATCTGTCTATTCCGAATTTTTCTATTTCTTTTTTGTCTTTGAGATTGAATTTTTTTTGAATTTCATGGGCTGTGGGTAATCCATGCATATCATATCCTCCTCTGTCCCAGACATCAAATCCTCTCATTCGCTTGTATCTCAAAACCTCATCTTTCAAAACCTGGTTCCATGCAGTTCCCATATGGATTCTTCCAGAAGTATAAGGAGGACCATCTAAAAAATAAAATTTCTTTTTTCCTTTGTTTCTTTTTCTTATTTTATCAATTATTTTTTTCTTCTGCCAAAATTTGAATATCTTTTTTTCTGTTTCTTTGAAATTATACATACAAAACAAATAGAATCCAATATTTTTAAAGATATTCAAAAATATAAATCTTTAAAAATTCATTATGTATTACAGAGATATGGCAGATATTGAAGAGAAAATAAGTGCTTTGTCTCCTGAGCAGACAATTCAATTCAGACGACATTTAATGGATAATCTTTATGATAGAATTTGGTGTAATATGCATGAAATAGATTATGTTGATCCTGACATTAATAAAGCTAAAGAAGAATCATATAAAGAAATGTTTGAGAAAAATAAAAATGATTAAAACCCCTCCAAAACTTCTTTCTCAACAAAGTGCAGTTTGCTTGGAATAATCAGGCAATAAGGTTTTTTGATGTTTTCATATTCTTTTAATTCTTCAATTGTTTTATGAATTATTTTTCTATTTTGAGTTCCTAATTGAGAACAGACAATTATTTTGTTTAATTTAATGTCATATTTTTCAGCAGATTTTTCAAGCTGTTTTAGAGCGTCCTGAAATTCTAATCCAATATCAGTAAGAATGAGGCTGTGTGCTTTCATGGACATATTTTCCTGCACAGTTTTCATAAAACTATCGGGCTCGTAATTTTTTTTAAATGCAGGCATTGAGGTTATTTTCCCAAATTTATATAACTGCAAACCTGTTTCAGCAACAGCATCAAAAATAGAAGCATTGTAAATAATTTTTGTTCTTATTCCAGATTTCTTTGCTTCTTGCAAAAGAGTAATATGTGTAGTAGCAGTGAGCGGACTTCCATAAACAAGAAGAGCAACATCTAATTTTTCTGCTTCATCAATAATTTCCAATCCCTCAATAAAATCCCTGTCAGCATCAATTATCTTTTTACCTATAACTTCTTCTAATTGGTGTTTGGTATAAGGAAAATCCACAGTATAATTTTCAAGATAAATTCTCTTGCACTTTTTAGCAACAGCTAATCCAAATTTTGAAATTCCGTCAATATTCAGTCCTAAGCCGATAAGGTATAACATTTTAATCATAGGAATTATTGTAGGCTAATCGAACCATATCCCCAGCAAGATGAATATCATCTTCTTTTACTAGATAAATAACCTTTTCATTAATTTTTTCTTTTTGCATTCTGCAGAGGATTAGTTTGAAATCAGGGATTAATTTTAATCTTTCAAAGAATTTTTGCGGTTTAGCATAAGTTAATTCATCTTTTTTTCTATCTAGACGGGCATTGTAATAACATACTCTAATAAGTTTTCTATCTTCTAAAATAAATTTTGCAAATTTCTCAAAATTAAAATGCATTAATGTTTTAAAAGCTCCATAAATATCCTTGAGGAGATAAAAATTACTCTCATCGATAAATATAATTATTCGTTCTTTATAATCCATCAAAAGAGAAATATAATTAATATTAAAAAGTTATCTAAAACCCAGAGTTGCCGAAGCAATTCTGGGTAGTATATAATTATAATGTAATTTTGAATATTATAAATCTTTTGGTTAAGTAGAATCAAGAAAAAGATTTTTTCATTTTCTCCCAGATTTTCAAGCCCTCAAAACTATCTCCTACTGTATCAGGTGCTTCGTTGATTATTGTTATATTCTTGTTTTTTGGGAGATTTTCAAAAAGATGCTTCCACTCTTTTCTTCCTGTTTTTCTGTGGTGTTTTTCTCCTCTTTCTCCATATTCAATTCCAGAAAAATGGCAGTGCCAGTTTTTTTGTGGAAATAATTTTTTAATCTTTTTCCACTCCACTTTCTTTTCCCTTGCAAGAATATGTGCAAAATCCAGGCAAAAACCACATCCTGTTTCTTTTACTAATAGAGAAATTTCTTCAATATTTCCAAAAACATTCACCTTTCCCATTGTCTCTGCACAGAGTTCAATATCCCATTTATTTTTTTTAACTTCCTCAAGCATTTCTCTGACTCTTAATTTAATATTGTCAAAAGCATGCTCTTTGTTTCGTTCGATGTTTTCAGCGGACGAGGTCCGGGACTTTGTTCTGAAGCCTTTTCCATAATATCCAGGATGAAATACAACTCTTTTTGCTCCTAAGAGATGTCCAATCTCTGCACATTTCAGAATTCTTTGCTGGCTTGCTTTTGTTTTTTTAATATTTTCAGAATTAAGATTAATCCAGTAAGGAGCATGGACGCTTAACTGAATTCCAAGTTTTTTTGCAGTTCTTCCGATTCTTTTAGCATTCTCTTTTCTTTTAATATAAACCCCATATGTAAATGCAATTTCACACGCTTTTAATCCTAATTCGCAATACTCTTTTAAAGTTTTTTCAGCATCTTTTACAGAACCTAATCCAGCAGGACCAAATTTTATATTCATTTTCTTCTCAAACTCTGACTTGTTACAAGTGCAATAAAGAAAAAACTAAACATTAAAATGTCATTTCCAATCAATAAACCAACAACTCCTCCAACCAGACTTGCATAAATAATTATTTTAAACCATCTTCTTCCTGCTTTGAGTTCTTCTTTTGTTTTTTTTGCCAAAATATCTCCGATAGGGAAAGCCAAAATCAAAACACCAATACCGATTAAGAGTTTGAATATTTCTTGCATGAATTAATTAAGAAAATTCAGATTAAAATACTTTCGGAAGAATTAACAGGAATTAGTCTTAATGGATAAGATTAAAGATTATTATAAATTATTCTTTATATTAATATAAGTTCCTGAACCTACTAGATTGTATAGCTCAATTACATCTCTATTTTTCATTCTGATACAACCGTGTGAAGCAGGTTTGCCTATTAATCCTTCTTCAGAAGTTCCATGAATATAGATATATCTTGAATGGCTATTTTTGTTTTGTTTTTCGCAGCCATCCAACCACATTATTCTGCTGGTTATCAAATCATTAGGGGAATCATATTCGTCTGTGTGTATTTTTGCAATTCTACCTGTATTTTGTCGTGCTATAAAAAGAGTCCCAATAGGTGCATTACTACCATACATTTCTTTTATTCTATGAATTCCTGTTGGAGTCTTGCCACTTCCCGATTTATTTCCAAATCCAGCTTTTCCAGTTGAAATATCGTATTCCTTATTGACTCTAAATCCATTGTATCCATCTACTAAATATAGTCTTTGATTTTGACCATCAACAAGAATTACTCCTTCATCCTCTACTCCGAAATTATCAGTTACTTGTTTGTATAATGGAAATAACTTATCTTCTAGAGATTTATCTGGGATTCTTGCCAAAACTTCCATTGGTGCGATTGCTGTGGCTACTAATCCTGATCCTAAATATTTTAAAAATTTTCTTCTATTCATATTATAATTATGGTATAACTAGTATTTAAATCTTTTTATTTTTAACTACTTAATTGTGGTAACTTATTATTTAGTCCCACTCATTGATTCTTTTATTTGATGGGACTTCACCTTTGATGAAAAACTTTTTTCTCAAAATCCCTTGGATTTTTTCTCAGCATCGTTACACTAAAAATCAATCCCTTTAAGTATTCGGGAGAAACTAACAGGAATTAAACTCAATAAATGCAGATTTGTAAATCTTTTGACCACCTGCCTCTAATTTGGAGATGTGTGCTTGGTTTTTTTAGAAAAATAGTCTTGTTTCATAAGAAATTTATTGGGCACTTTATCTTTTTACAATAATAAAACTTAAAAAGATCAAATGCTCTTAAAAATTATGGAAAAATCAAATGAATTTGAGCTAACAGCGAAGGAAGTAGATTTTTTGAATTGTATCACTCAATTACCTTATCAGGTAAGAGAGCATGGTCCAAGGGACGAGGTAAAAAAGTACAATCTTTTTAAAGACAAGTATCACTGTGATCCTTGTGACGCTTGCGGTCCTGATGCTTGTTACTCTGATGATGGTTGTTTTTTAGATTAAATTTATTCTTAAAAAATGGCAAGAAGACATCTTTACTTACAGTGGGACTCAACAGATAGTTGTAATTTAAGGTGTTCTCATTGTTATCATAATTCTGAAGGAAATTCTAATCATCAACAATTTAAAGAGCTTATGAGTTTAGAAGATGTTTTTTCTATGATAGATGATTTAAAAGAAACTGCAAAACGATGGGATATGATTCCAAGGATTGCAATTTCTGGAGGAGAACCTTTAATGAGAAGAGATCATCTAAACATTTTTGATTATACTCAAAAACAAGAAGTTATTACAAATTTGTTAACAAATGGGACCTTAATTAATCCAAAAAAAGCAAAACAAATAAAAGAAAGAGGAATAGACACAATTCAAATTTCTATTGATGGAACAAAGGAAACCCATAATAAAATAAGAGGAAGAGAGTTTGCTTATGACAAAGCAATGGAAGGAATAAATAATGCATCAAGGGAAGGAATCTCTGTTGTTTCTGCAATGACTTTAATGAAACAAAATATGGATGAATTTGAAGATGTAATAGAAAATTCTTATATTGCAGGTGCTAAAAAGGTTGGGTTCAAAACCTATGTCCCGGATCCAAAATTAGGCACAAAAGACCCCAAATTTGTTAATTCTTTTGAAGTTTATGAAATGTTAAAAAAGACAAACAATTTAGTAGAAAGATATAAAGGAAAAATAACAGTATTACAATCAGATGTTTTGTGGCAAATTTTTCAGGATGGAGAAAATGATTTAATTAAAAAATCAAAAGAGAATAATACTTATTTATGCGGATGTTCTGCAGGATTCAGGATGCTTTCTGTTCTTTCTGATGGAACAGTCTATCCTTGCAGAAGACTTCCAATTTCTATCGGAAATATTAAAGAAGGATTTAGAAATTTAGTTTTAGAGAATGAGGTTATGCAAGATTTAAGAGATTTAAATAAAATAAGAGAAAAGTCTTTATGTGATAAAGTTGTTCATTGTAGAGGGTGTAGGGCGATTGCCTATGCAACAACTGGAGATTATATGGCAAAAGACCCAATGTGTTTTAAAGAATATTTAGAAAATGATAAACGTAAAACAAACTAAAAAGGAATTTTTGAATTTCTTTCAAGATAAGAAACTGAAGAAAGTTTTGGATTTGGGATGCGGAAAAGGTTTAATGTCTTTATTTTTTAGCAAAAAAGGAATCAAAACAAAAGGGATTGATGTTAAAGAATTGCTATCAGAAAAACCAGACAATTTTGAATTTGTATTGGGAAATGTAGTTAAAGAAGACTTTGGAAGGGATAACGATTTAATAATTGCTTCTTTGATTTTGCATTTTTTCAATAAAGACAAAGTCCATAAATTATTTGAAAAAATTAAAAAAGCTACCTCAAAAAGAGGATATAATTTTATCATTTGTATGTCTGAGAAAGATAGCATGAAAAATGAAGGAAAATTTTTTCCAACAAAGGAAGAAATTCTATCTTTTTATCCTGGATGGAAAGTTGAAAAAGAATTGCAGGATGAAACAGAAATAGAAGAACACCCAAATGTTCCTCCACACAAACACAATTTAATTTTTTTAATATTAAAAAATGAGCAAACTTAATTTTAAATTTGATAGAGAAAGAGTTACACTAAAAATCAACTCTCATATTCTAATAAATCATCTGTAATTTCGCTAATTTTATCCAAAATCTCTGGATAAACCAGTTTAACATATAAAGCCCCTTTTTCTTTAATCAATTCCTCATACAATCTTATAGCCATACTTAAAGCATATTTAGCCGTTTCTCTGTGCTTCTCCTTTTGTTCTGCTGTTTCTTCAAGTATTTTCTCAATTTCTTTTATTTTAGAATCTCCTTTTTTTCTTAAAGTTTCAATCAAATCCATATAATTAAACAGCAAAAACTCTTTAAATAATTTAATATTTTCTATTGTATGTATTCAAAATATTTAATTGTTGCCAGTAAGAAAGACAAAGCAGGAATAAATATAACAACTCAATTAAGTCAGTTCAGAGAAAATCCTTTATTATCTTCAATGAAAGACAAACCTAATTTTGATTTTTATCTGGTTGAAGATGAAATAATTTATACAAAAAATCTGGATTTGGAGAAAATAAACAAATATGATTTTATAATTTTTGCTTCAAAGCATAAGTCAGAAAAAAATGAAAAAACTCTTTCAGTTCATGCCCCTGGAAACTGGAGAAGTGCAGAGCTTGGAGGAGAAAGCAGAAAAGTTTCCAGAACTTCTGCATTATTTCAGAAATATATCTTTGAAATCCTGAATAAAAATACAAAATCTTCGGGATTAGCTGAAAAATATAAAGTAACTTTAGAATGCACTCATCACGGCCCTTTAATTGATAAACCCTGTCTGTTCATTGAAATTGGTTCAACTGAGACAGAATGGCAAGACAGAAGAGCAGGATTTATTTTAGCAAAAACAATTTTAGAAGCAATTCAGGAATTCAAACCAAATCCTTATAATGAAGTTGCAATTGGAATTGGAGGTCCGCATTACTGCCCTAACTTTAATAAAATTCAATTAAGCTCAAATGTTGCAATATCTCATGTTATTCCAAATTATGTTTTTCCTTTAACAGAAGAGATGGTTAAAGAAGCAATTGATAAAACAGACGAAGAAGTTGATTTTGCAGTTCTTGACTGGAAAGGTATGGGAAAGGCAGAGCAGAGAAAACAGGCTCTAAAAATTTTGGATAGATTATATATTAATTACAAAAGGACTAGTGAGATAAATAAATAATCAAATCCTCTTCCTGTATTTCTTCACAACCTGAAATCCTTCATAAGAAACAAACAAAGCCAGCACAACCAAAATTATTGATATTATAGACAATAGCCAGTTTCCTGTGAGAATATAACCTGCTTTATTAAACAACCCATACAAGAGAGCACCAACAGTAGTTGCCACCATAAATGCAGTCGGGATAATCAGGAACTTTATGTGTTGTTTATGCTCTATAAAATAAGCAGAAATAGTGATTAAAGCAATTGCAGCTATAAGTTGATTTGCACTTCCAAACAATCTCCAAAGATTAGCATATGAATTTGTAATTGCCAAAATATAAGCAGGAATAACTGTTATTAAAACTCCGAACCATTTCTTTTTTAGTATTTTTTGTCTGAAAGTATCTGCAAGTACTAATCTTGATATTCTTGTTGAAGTATCCAAAGAAGTCAATATAAATTGATTAACCATAAATACTCCTATTAAACTTGCAATTGCAAACCCAAGAAAAGATATATTCAGACTTCCAACAACATTTCCAATTCCATTTCCAAATGCAATAACCCATCCCTGCTCTAAAGAATCCAGGAAGTTCAGTGAGCCAGAATTCCAAGCTAAACTTCCAATAAACAATAACACTAATAAAGCCAGCAATCCTTCTGCAATCATGCCGCCATAACCTATGAATTTTCCGTGTTTTTCACTTGCTAATTGTTTCGATGTTGTGCCTGATGCTACGAGCGAATGAAACCCTGAAACAGCACCGCAAGCAACTGTAATAAACAAAATAGGCCACATTGGAAGATTGCCTTTAATTATCAGAGGAATATTAACATTTGGCTGAACAATAAATATCGAAGCAAATCCAAGAAATAAAAATAAAATTAATTGAATAGCACTTAAATAATCTCTGGGCTGGAGAAATATCCAGACAGGAATCAAAGAGGCAATTGCACCATAACTAATAAGAATTGTTATCCAGATTATTTGTTGAGTTTGAAGAGCAAAAGGGAGAGACAAAGGAACTTTGTAACCCACCCACATAAAAAAGAAAACAAAAACCAGAGCAATTAAACTTGAAATTAAAGGATTTTTTTTGAATTTATAAACAGCCAAACCCAAAATCACAGCAATAATGGAAATTGCAATTATTGGGATAACTAAACTTGGCTGGCTAATTATGCTGTCAGCAGCTGAAACAGAAAAAACAGTAACAATCAGCATTAAAGTCAAGTAAATCATTATTGCAAAAACTTTTCCAGAACGTCTGTTCAAAGCATCAGAAGAAATTCTTGAAATTCCTCTTCCTTTATTTCTTACAGACAACATTAATGAGAGATAGTCATGAACAGCTCCTATAAAAATTGTACCTAAGATAATCCACAGGGAAACAGCTAACCAACCAAAATAAGAGACAGCTAAGATTGGTCCTATAATTGGTCCTGCACCTGCAATTGATGCAAAATGATGCCCAAACAAAAAGAATTTATTAGCAGGATAAAAATCTGTCTTATCTTTATTTATAAAAGCAGGAGTTTTTTTATTGGTTGGCTTGATTTTTTTCTCAATAAATCTTCCATATAAAAAATAATTTGCAATAAGAAAAGCAATTCCAATCAGTGCAATTATTGCAGCATTCACCATCTTTTTATGATAAAATTAAGCAGAGTGTATTTATAAAATTTCTTTTACACCAAAAGAGAACAAATTATCGCATTCTTCACCAACATCGTCCAAATCCATAGTTGTAATTTCTTTAAAACTTGGTTTTTCCCATTCAAAAAACGTCTCAGGCATGCTCCCAAGCTCACTCAGATTTTTAGAAAATGGTTTCGCGATTAGTTCTCGTGGACTTGTTCGGAATCGAAGAGGAAATATCAAACTTTTGTTAAGATTCCTGCACAATTTTCAATTGTGAAAACGCCTCAGGCAGGAATCGAACCTGCGAGCCCCGAAGGGCCTGGATGTTTGCATTTTTCTTTCTCGCGATTTTCAGCGGAGGCAATTTAGCAATCCAGTGCAATACCATTATGCGACTGAGGCATATAATTAAAGAACTTTTGATACTTTTAAGGTTTTTTATTAGAAAAATAGCGGGAGCGAAGTTGTTGGAAAGCGACTCATTTTCTGATATCAATGACGACTTTTCAATGGCTGAGTTGGGAATAGCGGGAGAAGGATTTGAACCTCCGACCTCCGGGTTATGGGCCCGACGAGCACTCCAGGCTGCTCTATCCCGCTATGCAAAATCTAAAATCCAACTGCTTTTAAAAGTTTCTAAAAAGAAAACGCCTCTGCCAGGAATCGAACCTGGATGCCAAAAGGCCGCGAGTTCGAGTCGCGTGCAATACCATTATGCGACAGAGGCAAACGCCCGCAGCAGGAATCGAACCTGCGAGCCCAAAGGGCCATCCGCTCCAGGGATGTGCAATACCACTATGCGATGCGGGCTTTAATATACTTACTCTCATAAAACTTTAAAAAACTAAGGGTTTTGTGTTCTCTATGTTAGAACTTGGAATTGATGATGCTGGAAGAGGCCCTGTAATTGGTCCTATGGTTCTTGCAGGATGTCTCATAGATGAAAAAACAGCAACAAAATTTAGAAAATGGGGGGTGAAAGATTCAAAGCAACTAACGCACAAGAGAAGAGAATTTTTGGCGCAAAAAATAAAAGATGAGGCAGAAACATTTGAAATATTATCAACATCTGCAGATAAGATAAGTTACCATCAGAACAAAGGAATAAATTTGAATATGTTAGAAGCTTTGAAATCTGCAGAGATAATAAACAAAATAAATAAGGGTTATAAAAAAATAAAGGTTGTGATTGATTGTCCTTCTGTAAGCATAATAAAGTGGAGGGATTATTTGAGAACTAAAATAAAAAATTTAGCAAATTTAGAAATAATATGTGAGCACAAAGCAGATAAAAATCATCTTTCTGTTTCAGCAGCGTCTATTCTTGCAAAGAGTGTGAGAGAAAAAGAAATGGATAAATTAAAGGAAAAATACGGAAAAGAGATTGGTTCAGGCTATACCTCAGATCCTAAAACTTCAAAATTTTTAATAAGTAATTCAAACAAATACAAAAATAGCAAAATCTTCAGAAAAAACTGGAGCACATGGAAAAAAGCCCGGGCCAAATCAGAGCAGAAAAAACTGGAAATTTAACATCCTAATCTTTAAAAATATCTATTGTTTCTCTTCCTCATGTTGCATATAAAAAAACTGGTGATGCATGGATTCAAGAGTTTTCCGAGAAAAACAGAAATCCCTTTTACAGAGGGGATAAATGTAATTTTAGGTCCAAATGGCTCTGGAAAAAGTAATATTTCAGATGCTCTGTGTTTTGTCTTAGGAAGATTGAGCATTAAGTCAATGAGAGCAGCAAAAGCAGGAAATTTAATATTCTTGGGAACAAAGGCAGTTGCACCTGCAAAAGAAGCGAGTGTTGAGATAATATTTGATAATTCTGACAGAACTTTTTCAATAGACAAAAATGAGATTTCAATAAAAAGAATTGTAAGAAAAAACGGGCAGAGCATTTATAAAATTGAAAATGAAACAAAAACACGGCAGCAGATTTTGAGTTTACTTGCTCAGGCAGGAATTGACCCTAATGGATTCAATATAATACTTCAGGGAGAAATACAGAATTTTGTGAGAATGTATCCTGATGACAGAAGAAAAATAATTGAAGAGGTTTCAGGAATTTCAATTTATGAATCAAGAAAAGAAAAATCTCTGAGAGAACTTGAAAAAACAGAGGATAAATTAAAAGAAGTTTCAGCAATTTTAAGGGAGAGGACTATTTATCTCAATAATCTGGAAAAAGAAAGACAGCAGGCTCTTAGATTTAAGAAACTGGAAAAGGATGTCCAAATCCTTAAAGCAAGCATTATAAATCATGACAAGGAAAAGAATGAGAAAGAAAGAGAAAAGATAGAGGAAAATATATTCAAAAAAAACAAAGAGATTGATAAAATAAGAAAAGAGATAATAAATATAAAAGCATTTATTTCAAATTTTGAAACAAAAATAATCTCTATAAATAAGACTATTCAGGAATCAACAGGATTAGAGCAGGAAAAATTAAACAGAGAAATTGCAGATCTAAGGGCAGAATTAGCAGGATTAAATGTAAGATTGGAAAATTATGAGAGTAAGAATTCCAGTTTATTAAAACAAAAGCAAGAACTTGAAGAAAATATTGAAGAAGCAAAAAATTACATTAAAAATTTAAAGAGACCTAAAAAAGCGGATTCTAAAAAAGAAATAAGAGACAAAGAAATTGAATTAAAAAAACAGGAATTGGAAAAATTAGAAGAACAGAGAAAGAAATTTTATATGCTTAAATCTGAATTAAAATCAATTAAAGAAAGAATTCAAGATAAAAATAGCCTTATCAGTAATTATGAAAATGAATCCGAATTTTTGTTAAGACAGATAAAGTCCTTGCATGCAGAACTATTTGACAGAAATACGAATAAAGAAAACGTAAAATCATTAAATATCTCATTATCTGAAAAAAAAGAACTTTTAGAGAGCATTAATAAAAAGGAAATAGAATTAGAGAAACTTGCTTCTGCAAATGAAAATGAGATAGACAAAGAGAATAAATTAATAGAAAACATATCCAAAATGGATGTTTGCCCCATATGTAAGAGTAAGATAACAGAAAAACATATTCGTGAAATTAAAGATAAAACTCTTCCAAGATTAAATAAATTAAAAGAAGAGGTAAGAAAATCAGATGAAGAATTGGGAGAGATTTATAAAAAAAGAGATTTACTAAAACAGGATATAAACCAGTTACAGGAGGAGATTTCAAAAAGAGAATCTGACTTAATTAAACTTTCAAATATAAAGGAGAAAAAAGAAAAGATTAAAGAAATTCAGGAAAAAATTCAGAAAGCAAGGCAGGAATTTAAAGAATTTGAAAAGATTAAAAAAAAGCTTGAAGATTCTTTTGAAGAAAATTCAAATATTGAAAAGAAGTATGAAACAGCAAGAATAGAAGTTCAGGAACTTTCTTTTAGAAATGAAGAAGATACTGATTCTGAAATTGCATTTAAACAAAGAGAATTTGAACGTTTAAAAGTTTCTTTAAAGCAAGTTGTTAGAGAGGAAGAAGATTTAGAGACAGAGATAAGTGAAATTACAGAAAATATAAGAGATAAAGAAAAGATTCTTAAAAATAAAAAGAAACAAGAAGAAGAATTAAATAGGGAATTCCAGCAATTGATTTTTAAAAAAGACAAATTTCAAAAAGATATTAGAAATAAAGAATCTGAACTTTTAAATAAGCAGAACATAATTCATAATATAGAGCAGGATATAAATGAGCTGAAAATAGAAAAAGCACGTTTTGACGCAATCATTGAAAATTTACAAACAGAGTTGTTAGAATTTAATAATATTAAAATAATCAAGACTAAAAGAGAAAATCTTGTGGAAAGATTATCCAGAACACAGGATTTGCTTTCAAGAATAGGAACAATAAATCTTCGAAGTTTAGAGGTTTATGATTCTGTAAAAAAAGAATATGATTCAGTAAGGGAAAAAGCAGAAATTATTACAAAAGAAAAACAAGGAATTTTAAAAATTATTCATGAAATTGATATAAAGAAGAGAAAAGCCTTTTTGAAAACTCTGGATGAACTGAACGAAATTTTCTCAAGGAATTTCTCACAATTGAGCACTAAAGGACAGGTTTATCTTGAACCAGAAAACAGAAAAGAGCCTTTTGAAGGAGGAGTAAGCATCACAGTCAAGACAGGACACGGTAAATATTTTGATGTGAAATCCCTCTCAGGAGGAGAGCAGGTTTTAGTAGCTCTTTCATTGATTTTTGCAATACAAGAGTTAAATCCTTATTGCTTTTATATCCTTGATGAAATTGATGCAGCACTTGACAAGAGGAATTCAGAAAGACTTGCAACTCTTTTGAATAAATACATGAAAAAAGGACAATATATAATAATAACCCACAATGATGAAGTAATTTCAAATGCAACAAATCTTTATGGAGTAAGTATGCATGACGGAATCAGTAAAATTATAAGCTTAAAAATATAGCATGACTCCAAACGAAGATACGTTTGTTGTATGCATGACGGAATATCAAAGATAATTAGTCTGAGGATTTAAAATGGCTGAAGAAAGTTTGAAAATTTGTGAAGAATTTAAATATGTTGATGCGGAAAATCTTCCAGAGTGGAATGATGATTAATTTCTAAAAAATAAGAGGGCAAGCAAGTCAAAGTTTAAATAGAGGTAATACCTTAATAATTATTAAGTCCCTGGTATGGTCTTAGGACAATGCCGGGTTCCTATTTTTACAAAAGATTTAATTACGCTTCTTTATTTTAATAAGGATGGTGAAAATTGTTTAAAATGAACAAAACACAATTATTAGGGCATCTAAAAAATCAAGGCTTTTCAAAAAAGATATTAAATGCTTTTGCAAAAGTTAAAAGGGAGAATTTTGTTCCTAAAGATTTGGAAGAAAGAGCATATGAAGACAGACCTCTACCTATTGGAGGAGGACAGACAATTTCCCAACCATATACAATTGCAACAATGTTAAAACTGTTGAATTTAAAATCAGGACAAAAAGTTCTTGAACTTGGTTCTGGATGCGGTTATGTTTTGGCTTTAATATCTGGGATAGTTGGAAATAAAGGAAAAGTTTATGGTGTTGAAATTGTAAAAGAATTAGCAAATAAATCAAAAAATAATATCAAGGATTATAAAAATATTAAAGTTTATAATAGGGATGGAAAATTGGGGGTTAAAAGAAGCAGCACCATTTGACAGGATATTAATAAGTGCAGCATGTGAGAAGATTCCTAAACAAATTTTAAATCAATTAAAAGATAAAGGTTTGATTGTAGCTCCTGTTGGCTCAAGATTTAGCCAATCTTTAGTAGCAATTCAAAGGCAAAAAGATAATTTTAAGATTAAAAAAGAATTGCATGGATTTATTTTTGTGCCTTTTGTTTAATCTTCTGTATATTTTCCAAACTCTTTTTAACATCCATCACACCATTATTTGCATTATCCACCATCATCTTAATAGTGTCAGAATCATATAAAGATTTTTCTTCATAATCCTTAGCAGATATTTCATTGTACTTTTTTTCTTCTTCCATTTTTACTCCTTCAATTTTTTCTCCAATTAATATAAAAAGGAGAAAGTACTAAAAATTAAAAAAATCAAAAAGGAAATTAGTAATAACTTTCTCCTAATTCTTCATCTTTCTTAGGTTTCTTTCCTAACAAGACAATTAAGACAACCAGCAATACCAAGAAGATTATTGCCAGAATAATTGTCAGAACAGCGACAGGGTTTGTTTTCTTACCTTCAGCAGTTAAACTCAAACTAACTACACTTTCAAGCTCTTCTCCGGAAAATACATTTACATTGAACATGTATTCTCCTTCTGTCTTTGCACTTGCAGTTACAGTTACTGTCTTGCTCAATCCTGCAGGAACAGCGACAACAGCAGTATTAACACTTGAGAAAAGATTGCAAACTTCACAGTTAGAATCAGTAACAATTCTGTAAACTTTCAGTTTGTTTGTAGGATTCACAAGCATTAGTGTGTATTCGGCTTTTTCACCAACTGAAACTAGTTTGTGTGTGCTTGTTGCTAAAACATTCTCAGGAAAGTCATTATCGACAGTGAGTTGCTTGAATCTTGTAATACTGAGGTCGTCATTTGTAGCTTCAACTTCAAGAGTATAAACTCCTGCTTGAGCTTCATACGGAATTTTCAAATAGAATTTTCCACTGACAACATCATCATTGTCTTCATCTTCAACAGCAACAACATCTCCGAAATAAGCACTTTTCTCAACATCAAGTTCAGCAATTCTTAATGTCACATACATATCGTCAAGCTCGTTGTATCCTGTATTTTTTAGAACCACATTTACAGGAACTATTTCTCCTGCTTCAACTCTCTGTTCTGTAGTTACTGACATAACCTTTGCGTTGTATGAAGGTCTTTGAACTGTTAAGGTAATATTACTTACTTCTTCCTCAACATTATTACCCTCTTTGTCTTCACCTTCAATAGTTATCTCAAGTTTAACTTCATCAAAAGTTTCATCCTTAAGTTCATAAGGAACTTCAAGAGTCAAAGTTCTTTTGTAAGTCTTGCCATCAATAACATCAAACTTAGCTGTTTCAGCAGTAGCATCATCAAGTTCTACTTTAATAGTAACCTCTGACGCGTCTGTTTCTGCTTTAAACACAACCTTAACAGTGATTGTCTCACCAGCAATTATTGCCGGAGTAAGATTCACATCCACTCCATTAACTTCTACCTCAACACTATCCTGTAGAGCTAAATCACCAGTTGAGCCAATAGCACTTACAGTCATAACTAAGAACAAAGCAATTGCCACTGCACAGAAAGAAACCAAAAGTTTCTTTGTATCCATTTTTGCTTCCATTTTATTTAATTGCACAGAAATTTTTTCTGTAAAATATCCACATTAAAACCATTTATAAATCTTACGATATGTCGTAATTTTGGAGTTACTACTTAATAACTAAGTGTTAGGAACAATCGGTGAAAATTTTTCTAATTTTCAAAAAAAGATTTTACAAACTCAATAATTCAATATTTGTATCTGTTGTTGCAAAATTCTTGGCAACTATTGCCTTACAGCCAACTTCTTCTGCACTTTTAATGACAGAGTTTGTTACTGTTCCGTCAATCACAATTGCAAAAGGTTTTACATTTTTTCGCAGAGTGCTATTTAAACTTCTTACTGAAATTTTTTTTATTTCTTCTAAATTTTTATTCAGGAGAATAGCTTTTTTTGAATCTTTATTTTTTCTTGCAATTTCTCTGATTTTTTCTTTGTCTTTCTCGCTTAATTCAGATTTTTCAATGGAGTTTTGCAAGGAGATGTCCTCTTTCAAAAAAGATTTAGAAAAGAAATCTTCTGCTAAAATCTTTTTCCTCAGATTTGTCAAGATTTCTTTTCCATTTAATTCTTCAACTTCTTTTCCATCAGGTGCAATTGCAATGTATTTTATTTTGGCGTTATCCATAACATTTTGTGCTATCAGTTTTCCGCCTCTGTCTCCGTCAATGAAAAGAGTTATTTCTTTTTCTTCGCTCAATTTCTTGATTGAATCAGGGAGTTTTGTTCCATTCATGGCTATAACATTTTTTATTCCGTTTCTCAGCAAATTAAGAACATCTGCTCTGCCTTCAACAACGATTATTTCTTTTCCTGAAATATCTCCGCACAAAAGTTTTTCTTCCCCATATTCTCTAGTCTCTGCAATTTTTACCGAACTCTTGATTTCATTTGAGATTTCTCTTGAATCTGTTGAGCCTTCAATCTGTTTCATCAATTTTTTGGCTCTTTCAATGATATAATCTCTCTTGCTTCCTCTGACATCTTCAATTCTTTCAATTTCTATCTGAGCGTCGCAAGGTCCTATTCTTTCGATAGTCTCTATTGCAGCAGCAATCAAAGTAGTTTCTGACTGGTCAAGTGCTGTCGGAATTTTTATAACCCCTATTGTCTTTTTTTCCTTTCTTTCTAAATCAACTTCTATTCTGCCAATTTTGCCTTCTTTCTGAAGCTCCCGCATCTCCAAATCAGCGCCAAGCAGTCCTTCTGTCTGTCCGAATATAGCTCCAATTACATCAGGTTTTTCTAATGCACCTTCTGCTGTAAAATTCACATGTATCATGTATTTTATTGATACAGGACTTATTTTTGCCATTTTCTATTTCTTTCTCCATTTTATTTAATTGAAATCTATGATTTCACTTTTAGAAAAATATCTTCTTAGATTCACTTAAAATAGCATAAAGCTAAAATGTGAATGTGAAAGTCATGTGATTATAATAATTGTGATATCTTTCTAATATAAATTAAAGTTTGGGGAAGTTTTTAAAGGTTACTAAACTC
>JAFCEV010000029.1 GCA_017608985.1 Candidatus Pacearchaeota archaeon | reverse complement strand
TTCTGCTTTAACAGAAAGATTAGAACAAACTGAAAACCCTTTTTGTTATATTTTTGATCTTAATAATGATAATATGATTGAATATAAAGAATTTTTAATAGACGAAAAACAAGATGGTTTAAATGGTAATGAAAGGTTCACAGAACTCTTGCAAACTAAGGGACAAAAAACATAGAATTATAATTTACCCCAAAAATACTTAAATCTTCTTTTGCTGTTCTTTTAATGAAAAGGGGAATATCAGCTAGAATAAAAGATGTTTTTATAAGGTATCTGATTCTGATTCTTGTTGCTCTTCCTAATCTTTGGCTATTTTATTTTATATTCACTCCCCTAACTACTTACCCTCTCTATGCTTTGTTCAGCATATTTTTTGAAACTTCTCTTTCAGGAAATATAATAACTCTTTACAATTGTGTTCCTATTGAGCTTATAGATGCCTGTATAGCTGGTTCTGCATATTATCTTTTGTTAATACTCAATCTTTCTATACCAAACATAGAATTTGCAAAAAGAATTAAAATAATTGCAGTTTCTTTTGTATCTCTCTTGCTTATAAATATCTTGAGAATTTTTTTTCTGAGTGTCTTGTATGCTTCAGGCTCTTCACTTTTTGATATTACCCACCAAATATTCTGGTATCTTGGAAGCATAGTTTTTGTTGTTGGAATCTGGTTTGTAGAAGTTAGCATCTTTAAAATAAAAGGAATTCCTTTTTATTCTGACATAAAATTTTTCTCGGGATTAAAGAAGACTGGCAAATCCAAGGGTTCCAATAAAAACAAATAACCCTGCTAATAGAACTCCAAGAGCTATTGACAACATGCTTTTTTTTCTGTCTAAATCCAGAAGCCAGCTAAGAAGACACCCGCTCCATACTCCTGTTCCTGGGACAGGAAATGCAACCAACAAAATCAGAGCAGAAAAACCAAGTGCAGAGTGCCTTTTTTCAAATTTATCCACTCTTTTCTGAAATCTTTTAAGATACATCTCGAAGAATTTTCTGTAGAATTTTAATTTCAAAAGAACATGATGGAGATTGTCAAAAAACCAGAAAGCCAGAAATATCAGAAGAATATTTACGAGAAATATCAGTAGAAAAATAAGAAGAACAGGTATTTTATTGTCAAGTGCATAGAATATCGCGAGAGGGAGCCCTATTCTCAGCTCTCCTAATGGAATCAGTGTGAGAATCAGTGCATAAAAAAGTCTCAAATCCATTCTATTTCTCTGTTATTCCATGCGCAATCACAAAAACTTCAATTATAAATCTCTCTGTTGCAGGAAGAATTTCGCAGTCTTTCACATAAATATTATAGCAGGCAGGACCAAATTGCTCTATTTTTGTTTCATTTCCCTCTGTTATTCGCACAAATGTATATCTCCCAAGTTCATCGCAGGTTGCATTTTCATCCCTTATGACTTTGGTTCCGAAAAATTCATGCACTTTCACAAGGTTCGCAACTGCAATAACTCCGTCGCCATCGCAATTAAACTCTCCTGTAATATTAATAACCATATTTTCCATTAATGTATAGTTTCCATTGAATGGAATATCTTTTAGTTTTCTCGGGTCATTTCTCAGATAGAAATTATAATCTGCAGTATGTTCGCCTGTAGGAGAATATATCGGAAAAGCAGTGTTATAGAAAATTAACCCATTATCTTTAATAACTTTAAATTCCACCCCTTTATATTTAAAATTTGCAAGCGCATTTGTAAAAAAAATAAAGAATATAAAAGCAAGAAATATTATTCCTATTCCAATTAAAATACTTTTCAACTGCTTGTTTTCTTTTTTTCTCTGTTCTTCAGGCAATATCTTCGCTTCTTCATCCTGCTCATGCTCTTTTTCTTTCTTATCCATTTTATCTTTTGTTTTTGATTCTTTATAAGATTTATTGTCTTATACCTGTAATTTGAAATAAGAACTCGTCGCTGATTTCTGTTAAATTTTCTTCAGCCCCTTTTATGAAGACACAATTTTCATCCTGAACAATTTCACTGGAATTTCCCTTTTTTATTATTATGAAATTGTCTTCGCATGTTTTTACAGGCAAATCTCCTTCGCATTCTTTTTCGTTTATGCAGGCGAATTGTATTCTTTGTGCAATCTGTTTGAGATTTATATAAATTTCTGAGATTGCTTCATTGCTCTCTGAGGAAATATAAAGTGGTTTGTTATAATAATTATCTAAATATTTTAAATTTTCTGAGTTTATTTCTTCAACTTGATAAGGGTTGTATTGGAAGATGAAATTAAAATTACCTATGTTCAGAATCCATCTGTTGTTCTGCTTTGCAAATTCAAATCCATTATAATTTATCTTGGAGTTATCTTCTTTTTCAAAAGAGCCAACAATAATTCCAAACACGCTTCCGAGCATAACAAAAATAAGAATTATTCCTACAATTATCTGGTTTCTTTTCTGTTTTTTTTCCTCAGCGTGTCTTGAGCTTATTTTTCTCATCTATTAGAAAACTAATCTATGCTTAAAAAATTTATTATTGGTTTAATATGACCCCCTTGTTCTCTTATAGATATATAAAAGATTTTCTCTGAAAACGAATTTTTTATCTGTCTACTAAAATTAAAAATTCAGTTCTCACTAATCATTAAAAAAAGAAAAAGAGAAAAGAAAAAATAAAATTAATTGAATTAACTGCTTTCTTCTGTAACAAGAGTTACACTTGAGGATGTTGTTCCTGTGTATTCCTTGCTTGTGTCAATTGACTGGGTTGTCAATGCCTTTGCAGCGTTTGAAGTGTCGTCTACATTGTAACCAGCAACAAGTAATGCAACTTTGCTTGTAACACTTGAACTTGCATAACCTTTAATCAAGAATTGTCCTGAACCGACACCAGTCAATTCAGTGAATCTTGCACCGCAAGCAGGCTCTCCGACTAATGCTGCAGCAGCAGAGTTAATACAGCTTCCACCAACAACAATCACGTTCTTGTTTGAATACTGGCTTGTTTCTGTATCTTTGTAAAGCACTTCTCCAAGCTGAGTTGTGCCAGAAGTTGTTGTTCCTCCTGTAATTGTTGCACCTGATTCTGCAAGGTATACTTCAGCATACATTTGGTCTTCAGGATATGTAATGCTTGCTAAGTGTTGGTCACTGTCAGAACTATCGCTTAATACATAACTACCCCAGTTAGTTAGATAACCAGTATAGTCTGTATCATCCCAGCTTTGTGTATCGTACTGTGTATTAACTGTTGAGGAGAATTTAACATTGTTGAATTCACCATAGTTTGTATCATCAGTCATATTAAAGAAGATAGCATTATAGACATCTGAACTTGATTCAGAGTTATCTTCACCTTCTACAAACAATATGCCTGGTGATGCTTGAGCTTCATCAGTATCACTAAAACTTGGGTTAACAGCCATAGTTACATTTACAGCAGTACATTTTTCATCATCGTCCACTGTATCAGTGTAATTCACATAGTAATAAACTTCGCCAACTTTAAGTGTATCTACTGTACTGCTGTTGTCCAAAGTTATACTTGTTACACCTGTTCCTGTGAAAGTAATGGAACAATCTTTAGTAGTAGAATTTGTGAAAGCTACATCAACTGAACCTGTTGGAAGGTCTAATGCTTTATCACTATCTTTTGTAGCACCAGTAAATACTTGAGCAACATCAGTGATAGCAACTCTTGGGTAATCCTCACCAGAAACTAATTCTAAATAAGGATATACTGCAACATTTGTGCTATAATCGCTTGATGTAATTGTGGCACTACTTTCACTTTGGTTTGTAATAGTATATGTTTGACCTAAAATTGTAGCTGAATAACCACTTGCGAAATTGTGGTTATCAAAACTATAAGTGTTACCAGTTATAACATCTTCAATCTTTACGTCATCATTTGTACCATCCCCAAAGTCTGCTTTTGTTAGTTGCATAATATGCTGATTATCTCCGCTATTAAGGATAAAGTATCCATCTTCAGAGATTGTTGCACCTTCAACTAAACTAATAGTATTGGAAGCATCATCTTGAAGAGTGTCTTGATAGATAAATGGAATACCACTTGCAGTGTTTCCAGCCTTATCAGTTATCTCCAATAAGAGTTCTCTATCTCCACCACTTAATATCTTAATAGCATTTCTTCCAGTGTCCTGTTCTTCAGTAAATGTAGGTCCATTTACAACACTCGCAAATTCAAGTTTAACAGTTCCAAAAACAGGGTCTGTGAAAGCTTCTCCAACTAAGAAATGGTCTACATCAGAATCTTCAGCTGCGACAGCAATACTGAGGTCTGTCATAGCATCAGGGTTAGCAGTCCAACTTACATATGTTCCATCAATATCTTCATTATCAGAACCATATTGGACTTCAGATGCATTTTCAAAAGTTAACTTGTCAGCGCCTAACTGAACTTCAACATAACCTGAATTATCTCCTGTTCTGAAAACAGTTTTAACATAGACATCATTTCCTTTAATGTCTTTTGTTTGTCCTTCTGTAAATGTTTTTGTTTCACCATCAACACTAATACTTGCTACTGCATTAGTTGCGTCACTTATAGCATTAAGGGTAACTTCATAGGATTCCTCTCCTATAGTTAGCGTCTTAGTTTCTCCAACATCAATTCTAGTGCTGGAACTTCCTCCGAGAAGAACTAATGTATCTGAATCTGTTGCTGTTCCTACAGTGTATGTTTTTCCGAAAATACTTAACTCTTCACCTTCTGAGTCAGAATGTGTGAAGTTTACTGCTTCTCCAAAAGTAACGGTCCATTCATAAGCATAGTTTGTTGAGACTGTAGAACCACTATATAATTCAAGCATTAAAGCAGGATTATCTAAGTCATTATCAGAATTGCCAAAAGCAAATCCATTATCTGTTGAAGTTCCTAAAGTAATCTTTTGCTCGTAATCATAGTCTGTTCCACTATCATCTGTGAACTCACCATCTGCTAAAACAATTGGCAAATCTGCCTTAGTTAATGTTTGCACATTTTCAGCTAAGTCATCATTTAAATAAAGTTCATCAGAACCACTAGCAAGACTAGCAGCATTGCCACTAACAGTTGTTGAGCTACCACCACTTGAACCCATGTAAGACTGTAGATTAGACTGAATATTTCCAGCTGAAACTACATCAATTGCAGAAACTCCTGCGCCTGTACCATAAACAATTGCTACATCTGCTGTTCCTCCAACCACGAACGGGTTTGGATAAGCTGCAGCAGCAGCAACACCCATGGTCATACCAGCCATTAAAACACTAGCACCAATTGCTGATATTTTTCTAAAATTAAATTTCATATTTTTTATTTTTTACCTCCTTTCAACTCTCTTTTGCTTCAACTTGATAGTTATAGGGGACACTATCTTGTTGAAACTGATCTATATTCCCTATAGAACACCGTAAGGTGTACTACTTCTAATTCAATTCCTTTAAAAAGCTTGTCGCTAAATTTTTTCCTATCTCAAGAAAATTTTCAAAAGCAAGGATTTTATTTATAAATGCTTTGGTGTCACTTTATTATTAATACATCATATTGGATTCTTAACAAAAACAAAAGATTTATTAATAATGTTTAATTTTTTATAATATAGGGGGTAAAAAGACATATAACAATAAAATATATATTTTACATATATATAAAGAAAAAACCCCTATAATTTTTGACAGAATGGCAAAAACAAAAACCAGAGAAATAACAATAAGAGAATCTAAAGAAAGTTTTTCTATACTTAGAAAACCAAAAATATCAAAGCAGGACTACAATTTTTCAGGAATTTCAGCTCTCAGACAGCTTTTGAGCAATGAAAAAGCACGAATTTTACATACTATAAAGGTTAAGAATCCAAAATCTATATATGAACTAGCTAAACAACTTGGAAGAGGATTTAAATCTGTAAAAGAAGACATCAAACTTCTTGAAAGATTTGGATTTGTAGAATTAGTAGAGGAAAAAACAAAAAAGAGAATAAGATATAAACCTGAGATTGTAGTGGATACAATAAATATTCATTTAAAGATTTAGTAATAAGCTGTAAATTGCACTTCAACAGAATTCGGAAGAACCTGTACAGCTCCCTTGCTGTTTCCAGTAATATTCCCCTCTTTAAAAGATATCAAACTATCTTCTGAAGAAACTATTTGTAATTCATATCCTTTTACAGGAAATTCCTCGCCAATCTTCCAGCTGTTTTCTGTAATTTCTTTTAATGTAGTGTTTAAAACTTCGCAAGTTTCCCTCCCATCTACGCATGTCTCTCCTTTGTCACATGCTAATATCAGTTTCTGGACAGAAAGGTAATTTAACTCAAAATTTTCTTCACAACTACTAGTATATTGTAAAAAAGACTGAATAAAGCTTTCAACTTCATAACTTTCCACACTCTCTTTTTTTGAACTGCTTAGAGAAAATCCTAAGAAAATAAGCAAAACCACAGCTACCACCACCATAATTAGTGCAAATCCCAGCATCTCCTCTTGTGAGCGTTTTGACTCAGGACAAATTTTAATATTGATTCTTGATGTAAAGGCAGGAGTTTCTTTTTTATTCATTATGTTTTCCCCCATAACTTATAATTATTCTCGCAAGTTCGCATTTATCATAAATTTCTCCTTCAA
>JAFCEV010000028.1 GCA_017608985.1 Candidatus Pacearchaeota archaeon | reverse complement strand
ATAAATGATACTAGTTTAGGAGGAGGGTTAGATGATTATGGCTGGTTTGGTGCATCTTGTACTGGTTTAGGTGATTTAAATAATGATGGAATTAATGATATAGCAGTTGGTGCTTCCAGAGATAGTGATGGAGCTTCGTATGCAGGTGCTATTTGGATATTGTTCATGTATGCAAATGGTTCTGTAAAATCTTATACAAAAATAAATTCTACTAGTTTAGGAGGGATATTAGAAAAGGATGATTATTTTGCTATTGATCTTGAGAATATAGGAGATTTAGATGGGGATGGAATAATTGATTTAGCAGTTGGTGCTCTAAACGATGATGATGGGAAAACAGATGCAGGAGCTGTTTATATTCTATTTATGTATGCAAATGCTTCTGTAAAGTCTTATGTTAAAATAAATGATACTAGTCTTGATGATGGGCTAACAGAGGGTGATAATTTTGGTTCTTCAGTTACAGATGTTGGAGATTTAGATGGGGATGGAATAATTGATTTAGCAGTTGGTGCTCAAAGAGCAGACGATGGAGGAGACGGTAAAGGAGCAGTATGGATAATGTTCATGTATGCAAATGGTTCTGTAAAATCTTATACAAAAATAAATGATACTAGTTTAGGAGGAGGGTTAGATGAAGGAGATTATTTTGGTGCAGGAGTAACTAGTTTGGGGGATTTAGATAGTGATGGAGTACCAGAATTAGCAATTGGTGCGAATAAAGATGATGATGGCGCAAGTGATTTAGGAGCTGTGTGGGTTGCTTTTATGCACTCTAACGGTTCTGTAAAATCATACACAAAAATAAATCAAACTAATATGGGAGGTGCTCTGAATGGAATTGATTTTGGAACAGCTGTTTCTAATATAGGTGATTTAAATGGAGATGGTGTTACAGATCTCCTCATAGGTTCTAAAAGTAGTGATGGGGGACCAAAAACAGGTGCTGTTTGGGTAGTATTTTTGGAAGATGGTTATTCTTCTATTATTAACAAACAAGATTCATATGAAATCAGAACGAATCATACACATGCTAAAGCTGTGGTTAATGGAAGTTCTTTAATTTCTTCTATTAATTCAGGATGGAATTATATAACACTTACATCAAACACCACTCACAAATCTTTGTATATTAATGGAGTTTTATCCTTAACAACAAGTTCAGGGACTCTTGCTCCAAATATTTACCCTGTTTATATCGGGAAATATTTTAATGGTACAATTGATGAACCAAGAATATGGAATAAAAGCCTGTCAGCTTCTGAGATTTCTCAATTATATAAATCCAATCTCTATAAAATCAATGATACGGCTTGGAGTTTTTATTCTAATCAAAAAGGATTGCGTGATGGAACCTATAATTATTCTTTTTTTCTTAAAGATAGTTTTGGAGTTATTCAATCATCTCTAGGACAAGTCATAATAGATTATCTTATGAATGATGTATTTATGACAGCAGTAACAGCAAATAGTATTTTAATAAGTACAATTTTTAAAACAAATGTAGATACTTATATTGAATATGGAACTTCTTCTGGAAATTATATTTATAATTCAACTATTTATACAGATCAAACCGCAAATGAATCCATAGAAATTACTCTGAATAATTTAAATCAGAGCACTAGGTATTATTTTAGAGTAAGAGTTCGAGAAAATGCAACGGGAGGAGATTATATTGCTTTTGATGAACATAATTTTATAACACAGAGAAGAAAAGGGGAATCATTTACTTTTGCTCATATAACTGATACTCATTTGGGAAAAGACCTTCTTCCATTCTTTTATAATTCATATTATGTAGGAATAATTAATAATATTACAAATTTAATTGCAGGAAGCGGTGCTGATTTTGTTATTGATACAGGAGATACAGGACAAACCCATGTTGCTTCTTATTCCCCCACATATAATGCACAAAACCAATCAGATGCAGATGCAAGATATAGTCTGGTAAGAAATTATTATGAAAACATTTCTTTACCCATTTATCTTTCTTTAGGGAATCATGATGCTGAAAATGGGTGGGGGGTATATGGGACAAATGGGCATTCAGAAGAATTATATAATTGGTCTTTAAATGCAAGATTAAAATACTGGCCTGCACCTACTAACCAAACATATAATTACGGCGGAGGACCTTATGAAAATTATTATGCTTTTGATTGGGGAGATGCCACATTTATAATTTTGGATAGTTATAGATATAATACTATAGCTCCTGTTACTGGGGATGATTGGGTTCTTGGACAAGAGCAGATGAATTGGTTAGAAACTACTTTGAGCAATTCTGATAAAAAATGGAAATTTATATTTACCCACCATATTCTTGGAGGTTATGACCCCGATACAGGTCATGGTTATAATTATGGAGATGGAGGGGGGAATTATTCTTGGAAAGGAGACCAGGCAAATATTAACCATTTAATGGAGCAATATAATGCACAGATTTTCTTTTATGGGCATGTGCATCGTTTTGTTCATGACTGGGCTAATTGGTCTGATTTTGGAAGAGAAAATTATGTGAATTATGTAACAAGTGGAGGGGGTTCTTGGAAAGGAGACTTTGAATGTGGTAGTGGAAAAAGGGAAGAGATATATCAAGCAGGAGATTGTAATAGAGGATATACAAAAGTTGATGTAACTCCTTATAATACTACCTTCTCATTTATCAACTGGAGTAATAATGCAGTCCTGTATAGTTATACAATAAATAATACAGCTCCTTATGTTTCATTAGTTTCACCAGCAAATAAAGCTACTACTTCATCTAAGAATCTTGTTTTTAGATATACAGATGCAGAATATGATAATGGAAAAAATTGTAATCTATATGTAGATGGTGTTCAAAAAGTATCACAGCATGGAACAACTTCTGGTGTAGACACAACATTTACAATTTCAGACTTATCAGAAGGAACTCACAATTGGTATGTTAATTGCTCTGATGGTGCTTTATCAGGTGTATCTGGAATACAAACATTTACATATTCTATTGATAGAGGAAGCTCTTCAACATATTCCCCTTCCTCCTCGCAACTCAAAGAAGGCTACTCAAAATTATTAAGAAAAAATCAAAAAGTTCAGATGAGTATTAATGAACAGACTTCTACTGCTGTTATCAAGTCAGTTGACAGTGATAATAAAAAAGTTGAAGTTGAAATAGAAGAGATTAACGAAAGATTTGAATTAAGTGAAAATGAAATTCAGAAGATTGACTTAGATGATGACGGGTATTATGATTTGCAGATTTCTGTAAAAGGATTTGGAGCAGAAGGTTATGTTGAATTAGAGTTTAAAGAAATTCATGAAGAAGTTCCTGCAAGTGAGCAGGAAGGACAAGAACCACCAAGCAAAACAGAATTTAAAATTAAAAACTGGATGTGGGTTGTTGGTAGTGGTATTGTTTTAGGACTGATATTAATTTATTGGAAAAGAAAAATCATTAAGAAATTTTTTAAGAATAAAATTTCCCACCTAAAACCATTTCATAACAAATTTTAAAAACAGCAGTTGACTTTAGATAGTATGAAAAAAGAAGTGCTGTTGTTTGCTGTTTTAGTTATATCCATGACACTGGTTTTTCCTATGGTTATGTCTGCAAATGATACGCAGGTAAACAAAGCTTATGATTGTCTTGAGAAAAAAATAGAAGATAGAACTTGTTCTTCTCTTGGAATGAGGGAAAAGATTTTTTCTCTTCTTGCTGTTGGAGAGTGTGAAAGCGAGTTAAGAGATGCTTCAAAAGATAATGAGTGCTGGCCAAAAGAAAACTGCGACGTAAAAACAACAGCACAGGCTGTTCTTGCATTAGGAGGTTCAGACAAAGCAGAAACATGGCTGTTATCCCAGAAAAAAAATACTGATGAACTTATATGGTATTTACAGACTGAAATCACTTCAGAAGAAGAATCAACCTGCACAATTTCTTATGATGGTACAGATTACCCAATTAATATAGGAGAAGACAAAAAAATTTCGTCAAATGCAGGAAGTTGCCTGACTCTTGCTGTAGAAGATTACTGGCTTGAAGTTTCTCCTTCTTGTTATGGAAAGGAATTTAAAATCTCTTGTGACAAAAGTTTTTTTACAAATCTTTTATTCAGAATAGAAGATTCTTCTACTATTCATGTTCTTGATAAAGTATCTTCTGCTTCTGAAGGGGGAACAACTCTGGAAAATATAAATTCTTCCTGTTTTGCAAAAGCAGGTTCCTGCACTTACGAGGGAACTCTCTGGGCTGCTCTTGTTTTGGATTATTTAGGTAAGGATGTGTCTTCTTGCATGCCTTACTTAATTGCAATGGCTGACAAGGACGAAAATGAAAAATACCTCCCAGAATCTTTTTTATATCTTCTCACAGATTATTCAGATTTCCGTAATTCTCTCCTTTCAAAACAAATTGCAGATGCATACTGGGAGGTTTCAGGAAATAGATATTATGACACTGCTTTAGCTCTCTATTCTTTAGCTTCAGAGGAACTTAGTGAAAAAACCGATGCAGAAAATTGGCTTTTGGAGGTGCAGGATAAAGACGGATGCTGGAATTCAGGAAGCATTTTAGATACTGCATTTATTTTATATTCTGTTTGGCAAAGAACTATTGGTGATGGAGGAGGAGAAGTCTTAGATTGCATTTCTTCTGGATATTATTGTATGTCTGAAGCGAGTTGTGAAGGTGTAATTCTTGAAGATTATTATTGTTCTGGAATTCTCAAATGTTGTGATACTCCTAAAACTTCAAAAACCTGCGAGGATTTAGGAGGGAAAATCTGCGGTTCAGATGAAGCATGTACTTCTTCAACTGTGAGTGCGTCAGACACAGACGAGTGTTGTCTTGATGATTGCAAAAAGATTTCAGAGGTTTATGATTGTGAACTTTATGATGGGGTTTGTGAGATTTATGAGTGTGGAGAAGGTTATGAGCAGACTTCTTTATATGCTTGCGAATATGGAGATATTTGTTGTATTCCAACAACAGAGCCAGAGCCAAAAGGAAGACTTTGGATTTGGATATTGTTAATTTTGATTGTTTTAGTGATATTAGCAATAATATTTAGGAATAAATTGAAAATGTTTTGGTTTAGGATAAAACCAAAAAAATCAAAACCATCTAGACCTGGTCCTGGATTTCCTCCAATGCGTCCTATGCCTCCGCACAGAAGAATAATGCCAAGAAGAATTTTACCTTCAGCACATACACATCCAAGACCTGCTCCAAGAAAACCTACAAGAACTCACAGAGAACTTGATGAAGTTCTCAAAAAATTAAAAGAGATGGGAAAATGAATTCTTATTAATTAGAAAAATTTATAAATTTTAGTATCATTCTTAAGTTATGACAGAATCAAGTTTTGAGGAATGGAAAGAAAAGAAATTAAAAAAAGAATATTTAAATGATTTATATAAAAAAAGAATAAAAGAGGAAAGAGAATTATATAATAAGAGAAATCTTTACAATGGAAAACAGGTAAGAGAAAGGACCAAGGTTTTTTTACATACAGCTCCAAATGGAGTAACTTATGTAACTGAATTTATTAAAGGTTATCATGATAAAGATTATCAGGAGGATGCAAACATTTTTTTTGAACCAGAGCCAGTCCCAATAGATGAATATCCTATGCCTAGAGATTTAGAGCAACAAGTATATGATTCTGTATATGGTAGTTCGAATTCTTCAGATTATAGTTGGCATGACTATGATTATTTAGAAACAGAACCTTCTAAACCTCAAGGTCTTGTTTCACACATTTTACAATATGGTGTCGGAAGTTTGTTTTATGGAACTTTATCTGGTACACTTCTTGGAGGTTTAACAGGATTTATTCTCGCAAATACTAAAGATCCCCACTTAGGAGAATCTGTAATAATTTATTCTATTTTTGGATCAGCTGCCTTAGGGTTGATAGGAGGAAGCCTTTATGGAATAAAAAAATATAAAAAAGATAGAAAAACAATTGATGACATCACTTAATTGCTAATTGTTTTAGGTAAGTTTCTTAAAAAACTTTATTAACTATATTTCTCTTAATTAAATATGAAAAAAGTAAAGATTATTTTAATTTTTATCTTGTTAATGTTCCCTTTATTATCAGCAGTTAATATAAATATGAAAGAGCAGTTTTCCCAAGGAGAAACATTAATGGCAACTATTTCAGGAAATTTTTTAGAGCCTCCTTCAAAGGAAAGCATTTTTTTTTACAGAGGACATGTGAAAATTCCTCTGGAGTATGACATTGTAAAAATAGACGAAGAATATTATCTTTATGCTCTTCTTGGAGATAAACAGCCTAATAATTATTCTATAAGAATTGAAGATGTGCGATATATGCAGGGAACACAGGTGAGTGAAGAACCTCTTGTCAAAAATTTTACAATAACAGAATTAATTGCTGACTTTTCTATAAATCCGGGCTTTGTCATTACAGAAGAGGATTTTTTTATACAGACATACAATTTGCAGGATTTTGAAATAGTCATAAATATAGATGAAAATAAGACAGAAGGTGTGCAGGGATTTTTTGCTTCTTTGTTTGGAGAGGATACTACACGAGACAAGTCTGTAACTCTAAAGCCAGGGGAGATGAAGAACATTGAATTTGAACTTGGGAATGTGACAGACTTTAGAAAAATTTCTCTGAGCACAGAAAATCTTGGATATGAAATTCCTGTTTATGCTTTTGTTAGAGAGACAAAAATAGAAGAAGAACAGAACAAATCTGAAGAAAATATGGCAGAACTAGAAAATGAGACAGGATTAGAAGAGTCTGAATCTGAATTTTTTGAGGAAAATAAAACAAAGGATGAAATTAAAACAGCTTCAACAAAAACCTGCAGTGAGCTGAACGGAACTATCTGCGGAAAAAATGAAAGATGCAGTGGAGAAACAGAAAATGCACGTGATGCTGTTTGTTGTTTGGGAACCTGCGAAGAAATTAAGAAAAGCAATACAGGAAAAATAATTGGGTGGATGATTCTTGTGGCGGTTCTTGTATTTATAATTTGGTTTTTCAAAAAGAAATCTAAAACAAAAAGAAAAGTAAATATTTTAAATATTGCAAAAGGGAAGAAGTAATCACTTTTTCTTAGTTTTCTCTTTTTT
>JAFCEV010000027.1 GCA_017608985.1 Candidatus Pacearchaeota archaeon | reverse complement strand
TTTTTTCTGAGAATTTTATTAAGCTCTTTTATGTTTTTTCCGTTTTCCCCCACAGCTTTTGAAACAAGTCTTTTTGGAACACAGAAAACCAATGTTTCGTTATATTTAAAACAAAATCTTGTGTTCACTCTTGTAATTTTTCCGAAGAGATTTAAATACCTCATCGATCGCATATCGATTGTGCTTACCATTTTATAATTTGTCTAGAAAGAATTAGTTTTTAAATTTTGTGAGAGTTATTTATTAACCCCCTCAACTACTCTTGTTTTGGCTTCTTTCTTTTCTTCTTCTTTTTTTATAAGAGGTCCGACAACTTTTACTAATAAACCAGGTAATCCTGTGCCAATTGGGACTGGCTGATTAATTATAATATTTTCAATAACACTTGCAAGTTTGTCCCCGCTTCCTTTTATTGTTGCATTTATGAATTGCTTTACAGGAGTTTCAAAAGTTGCCCTCGCTAAAATTGAAGATTTCTGTGCAATAATACCCATTCTTGTAACTCCTTTTACATCTCCTGTGTTTGTCATAGCATCTGCAACAAGTTTGAGATGTCTTATGTTAATGTCAAGTCCTTGGCTCTTAAGTACATCTTCTATTTCATTGATTATCAGCTGTCTTGCAACTTCAATACCAAAAACAGCGGCAACTTCATAAAAATCATTTGAAATTGATCTGTTAGAATTTACTTCTTTAAGTTTGATTATATCTTTCAGGTTTGTCCCTAATGTTGTAATTACAAAATCTTTGTCTTCCTTAACAATCAAGACCTGTTTGACATCTTTGATTCCTGAGATAATTGTTTCTTTTAATTTCTCTTTTAGCTTATAAATTTCCTTGAATCCAAATTCAGATGCATTCAAAATTATTGAATTTCCTTTTTCTCTGACACTGAATCCTAATTCATTGAGTCTTTCAACGATTTTTTTGACAGAAGTATGGGTTTGTCTGATTCCTTTTTTGTCTATTATTATTTCTATTTTTTTGCTGCTAAAATCAAGGTTAATTTCCGACGCTATTTCTTTCAGTTTAATCTCTTTTATTTTTTCTGCAAAAATTTTGGCATTTTTTTCATCATTGTATTCTTTTTTTAAATAAATTTCCATTTTTGGAGAGCTCGGAGTCTTTCTCGCATCAAAAATTTCAATTAATCTCGGAAGCCCTTGAGTGACTTGCATTTCTGCAACACCTGCCATATGGAAAGTCCTTAAAACCATCTGCGTCGAAGATTCGCCGAATGATTGTGCAGTCACTATTCCTATTGCCTCTCCAGGGTCAAGCTCTTCTTTAAGATGTTCTTTTGAAACATCCAGCCCGTCGTCCCCGTATTTAAATTGTATTATATTGTTGTTGCTATCCCTTATTGTTCCGTCGTATTCTTTTCTTAAATCCTGCAATGCATTTGCAAGTCTTCTGTACAGATAACCTGACTTTGGCGTTCTTAATCCTGTATCCATAAGAGAATCTCTGCCTGTAATTGCCTGAAAGAAAAATTCGTCAGGTCTAAGACCTTTCATAAATGGACTCTTGATAAATCCTCTTGCTTCAGGCGACAAATCTCCTTTTTTGTAGAAAGATAGTGTTCTTCCTGTGTATCCAAAATCTACTCTTTTATTTCCGAGAGCCTGTTGCCCAACACAACATGCCATTTGTGTAATATTCAAAATATTTCCTCCACCGCCAGACATAATCATATGATTTGCAGGATTTGTTTTTGGAAATTCTTTTTTGACAATTTCTCCAATCTTTGTTCTTACCTCATTCAAAGTCTGCAGTATTTTTATTTCTCTTGATTCTTCTTTTGTTTTTCCAGGAATTATCTCCAGGCTTCCACTGTTATAAGATTCAATAATATCATTAGTTTTTCTTCTTGCTTTCTGAATAATTTCCTCACTCTCTTGAAGCACTTTTTCATCCACATCTAAGTCATTTATTGAAATAGTTATTCCTCTTTCTGTGAGATAGTTTCTTCCGAGGTTAAAAGCTTTTTTTATTATTTCAAAAGTTTCATTTCTTCCAACTGCTTTGTCCAGTTCTTTTATTAATTCCCCACCTTCTTCTCCAAATGTTGTTCTGTCCAATACACCCTTGCTAATTGTTCCTTCTCTAATTTTTATAGAATCATTCGAAAAATTAATCTTTGGCAGAATTTTTGAGAATATTTCTGTACCAGGAATTATTTTTTTTGAGAAATGTGTATTTATGCCTGCCTGGTATGCGAACTGATTTGCTTTTTCTCTGGAGAATTCCTCGATGCCAAGCAAATAATTTCCTGTTATAGCATCTCCTATGCATCCTATAAGATTAGTGTTGTTCTTTGGAGAAATGAGATTTTTCTTGACATCTAAAAGAATTTTTGCTTCTGCTCTTGCTTCTTCTGTCTGTGGTGAATGAATATTCATTTCATCTCCGTCAAAATCAGCATTATACGGGGTTGCTGCTGCAGGATGCAGTCGAAATGTTCTTCCGGGAAGAACTTTCACAATATGAGCCATGAGACTTCCTTTATGAAGACTTGGATGTCTATTAAATAGAACTATATCTCCATTCTGAAGATGTCTTTCTACCTGATAACCAGGAGCAAGTTCACTCATAATTTCATCCTTAAGGTCAGGAGTAATTTTCTTTCTTTTTCCGTCAGGCCTTATGACATAGTTCGCACCAGGGTATTCTTCTCCTTTCTGAATTAATTTTTTCAGTCTATTTATATTGAGGTCTGTGACAATTTCTGCAACAGTAACTACTTTAGCAATTTCATATGGAATTCCAACTTCATTTATTTTTATATACGAGTCAGGGGAAATTACTGTTCTTCCAGAATAATTCACTCTTTTTCCTGCTATATTTTTTCTTATTCTTCCTTCTTTTCCTTTGATTCTTTCTGTTATTGTTTTCAAAGGTTGTCCGCTTCTGTGTCTGGCAGGAGGAATTCTTGTTGTAGTATTGTCAAAAAAAGTTGTGATATGGAATTGCAGTAAGTCCCACAAATCTTCGATAATAACTTCCGGCGCTCCTGCATTAAGATTTTCCCAGAGTCTTTGGTTGGCTCTTATAATATCGGAAAGTTTATGAGTTAAATCATCTTCACTTCTTTCTCCTGATTCAAGAATAATGCTCGGTCTTACAGTTACAGGGGGAACTAAAAGAGAAGTCAAGATAGCCCATTCAGGTCTTGAAGCTTTCGGATTCACCCCCACTTTTTTCAATTCTTCATCAGGAATATTTACGAGCATATCACGAATTTCTGTTGGAAAAATTCTTGACTTTCCCCTAAAGAAATTTGTTGGCTTGTCTAATTTAATCTTTGTCTGCATTGTGTGGCAGTGCGGACATTTCTTTGCATCCTTTGCTTTTTTAACTCTCTGGCTCGGAGAATATTTTTTTAATTCTTCATCTGTGAGCATAAGTTTTCCACATTCCTGGCAGAAACATCTTAAACACATTTCAATAAGCGGAACATATTTTAAATGAATTACAGGTCTAGCCAAGTCAATGCTTCCAGGGTGTCCAAGACATTCTTTAAGTCTTCCTCCGCAGGTCCTGCATCTTACTCCAGGGTCTATTGCGCCAAGTCTCAAGTCCATAAGTCCTCCATCCACCGGATATCCATCTATATCATAGAGTTCTGGAGTTACAATTTTTGCAGCAGAGAGTTTTTTAATCTCTTCAGGATTAATTAGCGAAAACTTGATTTCTGCTATTTTTTTTCTTATTGGTTTATGCATTTTGTTTACAAAATGTATCCGCAGGACTTTTGTCCGAGGACATTTAAAATTTTATATTTTAATTTGTTCATTTTTTATGTTTTGGTTTATTAAATATTGAATAAATAAGATAGGCTATTAGCGTTAATATGAATAAATCCATAAATGCATAGAATAATGGATGAAGCCCAAATGTAATAGTCTGAATGCAACTTCCATCATATTTAAAGAAATTGAAAGGGTCTAATAAACTATAATCACTTGCATCACATGGTGTCGGGTACTGAACAGGCCCGATAGAGGTTAGAATTATTAAAATAATTACTTCTATTACAATTAATCCTATGAAAATTTTTTCTATTTTTTTCATTTCACTCATATTTATTCTTCAATTCAAATTTAGTATTTATGTGAAGTCCCTGCAATTCTTCTAATAATAATTTGAACGCGTATGAAATTTCAATTTTTTCAACATCCTCACTATTACAGATTGGACAGATAGTTTTATTTCTGATATTGTCTTCTATTGCGATAGCCCCGCATTTTTTGCATATTGGAAGTACAATCTTGTCAGAATCATATCTTTCTTTTAACAGCAGTGATGCACCATGAGCCACAAGTGCCTGTTGTTCCATTTCTCCGAGTCTTAATGCTCCGCCTCTTGCTCTTCCTTCTACAGGCTGTCTTGTCAGAAGAGTGACTTTTCCTGAAGCTCTTCCATGGATTTTATTTCCTACCATATATTTTAATTTTAAATAATACAGATTGCCTATGAAAATTCTCACATCCATTTTTTTTCCTGTAATTCCGTTATACATAGTTTCTTTTCCGTCATATCTGAATCCGAGTTCTTCCAGTTGCTCTTCAAGTTCTTTTTTTCCAGTTCCGATGAAAGAAGTGCCGTCCATAATTTCTCCTTTAAGGCAACCTATTTTTCCTGCAAGAAGCTCCAGTAAATAACCAACAGTCATTCTGCTTGGAAGCCCATGAGGATTGAACAATATATCAGGCTTTATCCCTTCTGAAGTAAAAGGAATGTCATCTTCTGGAACAATCATGCCTACAACTCCTTTTTGTCCGTGAGAGGTTGCGAATTTGTCTCCGAGTTCAGGAATTCTGGAATCTCTTGTTTTTACCTGAACTATTTTATTTCCTTCTGTATCTTCTGTTACAAACACCGCATCAACTGTTCCTTTCTCTTCCTGTCTCATAGTAACGCTGGATTCTTTTTTGGTTCTTACAGAAATCTCTCTTGCTTCTGATAAAAATTTAGGAGGAGACATCTTTCCTATCAAAACCTCTCCTTCTTTAATTTCTGCTTCAGGATATGTTATCCCATCATTTTCCAAAAATCTGTAATTAGACTCCATTTTGTATCCTGAAGAATCTTTTTCAGGAATTGCAATCTCATCTTTGAGCCCCCCTGCATAATTCATTTCTATATCAGAATAAGGTCTGAAATAAAAGCTCCTGCCAACACCCCTGTCCACGCTTCCTTTGTTAAGAACAAGAGCGTCTTCCATATTGTATCCGTCATAAGTCATTATAGCGACTGTCAAATTTTGTCCTGCAGGATATGTGTTTAGGGTATCATAAATAAAACTTCTTACAATAGGTTTTTGAGGATATTGCAGAATGCTCACATCTGTATCTGTTCTGCATAAATAGTTTGCAGCGTAAAGCCCAAGTGCCTGTTTTTGTGTTTTGCTTCCTCTGTTCAGTCTTGAACTTTGGTCATGATTTCCATAAGGAACAAGCCCTGTTACAACACCGAACATGGCTGTGGGATCTATCTCTAAATGCGTATGCTCGGGAGTCAATTCTTCTTCATAAAGTGCAATCAAAGAATTTTCTTCCTCAGCAGCGTCGAGATATTCAATAATTCCTTTTTTAATTAAGTCCTTCCATTTTATTTCATTTTGCTCCAATTGTATCAAATGCTCATTCTTTAATTTTGGAACTCCATTTTCAACTATTATAACAGGTCTTAAAACCCTGCCAGGTTCTGTTGAGATTGAAATAACATGAAATCCCTCGTCATCCCTGAGATTTAACTGTATAGGTAATTCTGAGGCTCTTCTTTTTTCTTTTATTTCTCTTATGAATTCCTCGCTGTTTTTCACGCACCCTATAAAACTTCCATTGAAAAAGACTTCTTTCCCCTCTATTCCTTCTTTCTCAAGTCCTAAATTTTCAAGCTCTTTCAAGAATTTATTTTCATCTAAATCAACTCTTGTTGAAACTTGGCTCAAGAGAGCGAGATTTTTTCTTAAACCTATTTCTGTTCCTTCAGGGGTTTCTATTGGACAAAATCTTCCGTAATGGGTCGGATGCAGTGTTCTTGCCATGAAATTTTCCTGGTCACTCGGAAGCATGCTTGAAACTCTCTGTAACTGGGAAATTGTTGCAAGATAATTCGTTTTGTCCATATTTTGCGTGATACCGCTTCTTTCTCCTGTCCAACTTCCTGTAGCAATTGCAGATTCAATTCTGTGTGAGAACAGCGTAGATTTAGCGAGAATTTTTATAGAAAAGAATTTTCTTCTTTTAGTTGATTTTTGGAGAGAGTACTGGATGTCTCTTATCAATATTCCAAGATTGACTCTGAACAAGGTAGCCAGTAAATCTCCTGAAAGCCTGACTCTTTTATTTGCATAATGGTCTTTATCAGTTCTAAGTTCAGGATTTTCTTTTGCAATCAAAAATTGCTTGATGAGTTTGCACAGGGTAATCGCTTTTTTTATTCTGTCTTCTTTTTTTTGCCCTATATGAGGAAATAAATATGAATCAATTCTTTGTTTGACTCTGTCAAGAATTTCTTTTTTAGTTCCCTGAAGATTTGTTTTTTCTGCAATGTGCATCATAGCCTCTTCACTTGAAGCTATATTGACAAATTCATAGAGATTTACAATCACGCTGTCTGTTTCTTTTCCAATGTATTTCGAAATGTCTGATTCTTTTGTTAAACCTAATGCTTTTAATATAACAATTGCAGGCAAATCTCTGAATCTGCTAAAAGACAAATCAAATATTCCTTCTTTGTTTTCTGAAAGAGTCACAGGAATTCTATAAGTTCCTTTTAATGAAAACATCTTCATAATTAAATTTCCTTTAGAATCTGTCTCAACAAATGGCTGGTTTTCTGCGAGGTCTTCTGCCATAATCATAACTCTCTCATTTCCCTTTATTATGAAGTAGCCACCTGGATCCATTGCATCATTATAATTTGCAATCAATTGTTTCTCATCCATTTCAGTAGTATTGCAGACATTGCTTTTTACCATGACAGGAACTCTACCTATTTCCACAATTTCAGAATCAACCTGTTCATCTTTTTTCACAGTTATTTCCAGAGTTACAGGAGCAGAATAAGTCAATTTTCTTAATCTTGCTTCAGCAGGCATAATTAAAGAAGAACTTCCGTCAGCTTCAATAACCACTGGTTTTCCAATTTTTATTTTTCCGAGTGTGATTTCAAAATCTTCATTGGTTATATTTTCTGCAATTTCATCTACTATTTCCTGCATTCTTTTCTCTATAAAATTGTTAAAAGATTTTATGTTGGATTCAACTAGAGAATGATCCTTCAAATATTTTTTAACAATTAAATGCTGAGTGTCTTTTACCATTAAACAACAACTCTAAAGTATAAATTAACTTTATCTCCTTCTTTTCTCTCTATTTTTATGATATCTCCGACAGTGCAGTTTTCTGGCAGAGAAGGGTCTGTTAAAAGGATTTTGGGTAATTGAGCCTTAGAAATGTTTAATTTTTCCAATAGTTCCTGAGCATCTTTTTCATTA
>JAFCEV010000026.1 GCA_017608985.1 Candidatus Pacearchaeota archaeon | reverse complement strand
AGTCTGTTCCATAAGACACAGGGGCTTTATTTAGAGGACTTGTCTTTATAATTGCAGGAGTTGTTAAATCTGGTCCTTCATCTACGCAGAATTTGAACACAAAATTTGCAATATTGGAATTTCCTGCACTGTCTTCACATCTCACATATATTTCATAGTTTCCTCCATTATCCAGACTAATATTCTCTGATTCCAAATCACTGACTCCTGGAAGAATAGTGGTATAAGAATGATTATAACTGTTGAGTCCCCTGCTGAAATAAAGATTGCCCATATCTTCAAAACTATCTGCTCTTACAAGACTTAACTTACATTTTGCAGGTTCATTCAGAGTTACTCCGAAAGATACTGGAGTGAAAGCAGGAACACAACCATCTGTGGATTTCTTGTATTTTACATAAACTCCTTTGTCAGGAGGAGAAATTGAGTTGTCAGGAGAATATTGATAATTATTATTTGCTAAAGCATCTGTCCATGGTTTTATCACAGGATATTTTGTATCATTTCTTCCTACAAACACACACATTTCTTCTGTTGTCCCTTGATTTATTAATTCACAAGAACGCCCTAAACTTTTACACTGGTATTCTGTGCATGGCAAATTTCCCTGTTTGTTGCATAATTCACAATTGTCTCCTCCGCTCTGAGCATCCCAGGCATTGCACTGAAAACTTACAACTTCTATGCTTTCTTTTCTGAATGTAAATAAGAAGACTATGGTTGCAACTCCTAATCCTATACCTAATGTTGCAATTGCGCTGATAAAACCACCACCAATTCCTGCTGTTATTCCAAGTCCAGTTCCTCCTCCAGGAAGTGTCTCACCAACAACTATTCCTGCAAAAACTCCTGATGCAACACTATATCCAAGTGCCTGAGATTGTTGAACATTAAAGCCAAGAAGAGGAGCAATATATCTTACAGTCAGCCCTATACTGGTTGCTATTGCAGCAGATGCAACAATTCCTCCAAGTGTACTACTGAAAAATTTACCAAGAGTAGTTTTTGCCCCTTCTGCACCAACTTTCGCTGTTCCTGTCGCTCCTGCTTCTGCACCACCTTCTGCTTCAATTCCTTCAGCTATTTCTTTCCAAGGGAATAATCTTCCAGTTCTCATATAATTTGATATACCTACTGCAGTAACTGTTTCCGCTGTAGTTCCCCCGATTCCCAATAAAGTTTCTCCAGCTTTACTTTTCTCTTTATTATCTTCTTCAGAATCTTTTTTAGTGGGACATTTTTTATTGTCCTTGACATACGAAGTATATGAACAACTGCCCTCTTTACATATTCCTCCACTCACCCATGTTCCATCTTTGCAATAACTTTTACAATCTTTATCTGTCTTGCAAGTGCCTGCACTAACAACTCCAACACTGCTTCCCACAGCATAAGAAATCGCGATAATTCCTATTACCAAAATTAATATCTGTGTTATTGCTGTTATTCTTTTTTTCTTCATGTATTTTCCTCCATAAATTCTTTTGCTTTTTTCCAAATTTCTGTTATAATTAGTGATTCATCGTCGTAATATCCTTCTTCTCCAAGATAATTTTCAGTGCTTCCACAGTCTCCGAGAGAGAAGCAGATATTTCTCAATGAGTTTATCCATTCTTCATAACTATCAAAAGGAATTTCCTTATCATCTTCTTTTAGTCTTTTTCTCCATATTTCATTATTAAGAAAATCTTTCTTCGCCAGGCCTTTCTTATACCCTTTAAGACAATAACAGTTTTCCACACAATATTTTATTTTTTCCTTAGGATCATCCAGTATTTCCTCTTTATTCCTTAAAACCCCGAATTCATATTCTACTACACAGATATCACTCGCTAAAGGACATAATAATGCTCCTTCACTTTCAGATTCCCAGAAATTATATGCAGGAGAATATTTTGGAACACAGGATGCTTCTATTTTTTCCCCATCTTCATCTTTAGCTAAGCTTTCTCCATTTTCATTCAAAAGAGAAGAGATAGTAAAACCTTCAATCCATTTACAATCTCTTTTTTCTTCATCCAAGCAATCCTCCTTAGTTGTTTGTGATGTGCAATCCTGCCATAAATTCAATACACAATTTGCTGTGCTGAATCCATTAAGCTCATCTTCCACGCAGATTTTATTTCTGTATTCTCCTATACTGCAGGGTTCAAATGTAATTTCTCCATCATAGCATTTCAATACATAATGCTCTGTTCCTGGTAGATTTTCATCCAGTCCTGTTTTGGTGTTAGTTACACACCATTCTTCTCCATGTTCATATGTCTCTCCTTTATATGTACAGCTTAAATCAGCGCAGATATAATCTCCATATTTTGGAGCAGGGCTGTTAGTGTCTCTGTATGCTTTGCATGTGCTTCCGATGTAATAGTCACAATTTCCGCAAGTTCTTGAATTTGCATTTGATTGTCCATATCCACAGCTTTCTTCTGGTTCTTTTACGTATGTCCAATAAGTTATATCATTAACTTTTGAAGAGTCATAGATATTTGCCAGCTCGTTGCATGTATCTAAGAAATAAACTTTCTCATTATAGCATGTGGTTTTTTTGCTTGGCCCGCATATTGTTCCCAGCGATTCAGCAGAGCACAAGTACCCTTCATAGAAAGTTGTTTCTATTCCTGTGTTTTCTGGTTCTTCATTTCCTCTGAAGATGTTGCTGAAAAATCCTCCTTCTTTCTCAGGAACTGTCTGCATCCCTGCACATTCTTCTCTTGTGACAAATTTGCATTTTTTAATATAGTCTTCTTCATAAACACAAGCACCTTTTACATCAGGAGATGCACTTGCAGCACACTGAATTTGGTTTTGAATGTCTGCTCTATAATTTGTTTCAAGCCCGTTTAAAGCTGATAAAGTTGAACATCGTGTTTGTGTAACAAAAGCAGCTTTTTCTCCAAGAATACAACATCCCAATTGGCATTGAGTTATTTCTTCAAGAGCTTTGTCTTCCCAATATCCTCCATTTTCTATGCAAACTGATTGGGGCGTATTTGGGGAGCAGATTCCTTCTTGTCCGTTAATACAGGTTCCAAGCTTGCAATAAGCAGTTGATTCGCAGGAAGTCGGAGCGGTTCTGAAGTTCTTATCGCACTGTTCTAAAGGAGCATTTTGACATAAAGCACCATCTATAGTTTTTTCACAGCAATAAGATTGTTCTACTGGCTGGATTGTATTTATAAAAATGATTGTTAGGAGAAGAGCAAATACCATAGCAAGCAATTTTCTGTTTTCCATTTTATTGATTAAATCCATATCCCGGAGGCATTACAAGACTCCTCGACGCAAATAAAAATTTATTTTCACTGTTCCTGTCTGTTAAAATGTAAATTTTTGTTCCATCATTCTGCTTGTGTTTCTCAACTTTTAAGTCATGATAATAATCCATATAAGTAGAAGTATCTGCATCTCCATAACTTGCCTCCCAGCTTATTATATTTGTGGCAATGCTTACTAGTTCATAAAGATTATTATTCAGACTAATTCTGAAATTGTCATGCTGCTCTGATTCTCCTTTTGTCATAGTAACTCGGTAATTAGCAGTTGTAAGGATTCTATCAGGAAGCAATTCAACCATTATCTCTCCTGTTTTCATATTTACATTATATCCTTTTTCTTCATAAGTTTCTTTCAGTTCTGAAAAGCAGGACTGCACTTTTTCCTGAATTGCATTTTCAATTTCAGATTCAATGTGTTGTTTGAGCATAGGTTGTTGCACTGCACATGTTTTGTAATATTCATTTGTGTAGCAGAGATATTCTACTTTATTATCTTTATACAAAATATAATGTTCAGGTTCTAAACTTCCCCCTTGCATAGAAAGATTTTCTACTATGTTTCTAATATCATCTTCAAGGCACAACTGAATAAATGCTTCAGGGTTTTTGTATTCAGTTCCTGTCAATGTTTTTATTTTTGGGTAGAATAAATATACTAAAATTCCTAAAACAATAATTATTATCGCAAGAATAATAAAAATCGTTACTTGTGAGCGTTTTGACTTCGGGCAAATATTCCTATTAATTCTTGATGTCAAGGCAGGAGTTCCTCTTTTTTTCATAACCTTTATACGATATTTTAATTTATAAATATTTCATTAATATTTTATATAGAAATTTTAAAGTTTTATTAATCTCTAACCTTTCCACCTGTTCTTACAATCCACTTGTCCAGAAGCCCCTAATTCGCGACCTTGCTTATTCATTTCTTTCCATACCTTGCAAAATCGCTCGTCATACCTTCATTAAGTAGATTTATTTAATTATTTAATTTCTTGATTAATCTTCAGTTTCTACACGAGGAGCAAGCACAAATGAGAGTTCTAGATAATCTGTTTTGAACTGCATTTTTAAAGGATGGTCTTCTGCAAATTCAAGAATTGTTTTGTCCACTAATTTTGCACCCTTGATGAATTTTTGCAGATATTCTAAACTATATTTTGCTCTGCAATTTTCAGCATCTATTTTTGCTTCATCTCCTGAAAATTCAGACTGTGTAGAATTCATACTTTTTGCTTCAATTATGAATTTTTCATAATCAATTTTAAAAGTGCACGCATCTGCTATAACAGCACAATCTTCAATTGAAGCAATTAAATCTACAGAACTCATTTCAACTTTTGCTGTGAATTCCATTTTTTCTGTTTTTGCATTAAAATCAATGTCTTCTCCTTCAATCTCCAGTAAATTTAATGTGAATTTTCTTTGAATTCTATCTTGAATCTGAATTTCCAAAAGGTTTTCCTTTTTTTCTAAGATTAAAGAGCTTCCTATTCCGCATCTTTTTAATATTCTTTTCATATCATCAAGATTAATTCCCAGAGTTTCTTCTCCTGTTTCTAATTGTGAAAAATTTATTCTTGGAAGCCTGAATCCAACCATTGCAACATTGGCAGGGTCCATAGCAGTAATACTCATACCATATTCACTAATTTTTATTCTGACTTCACTAACTAATTCTGACAGAATTTCAATCACCTTTGATAAAATAGCAGGATTCTCAAGTTTGACCAACATGCTTATAATAGCATGCATTGTTTTTTAAGCATTGTTATTATAGAGTATAAAATAATTTATATAAAGTTCTCAACACCTTATAAAATATGTTAAAGGAATTTAAAATTTCAACAACCAAGAAACAGGAAATAATAGATATCACTGAAAAAGTTAAGCAAATAATTAAAAATTCTGGTGTAGAAAAAGGTTTATGTTTTGTTTATGTTCCACATGCAACAGCAGCAATAATAGTTAATGAAAATTATGATTCTTCAGTCTGCAAGGATATACTCGCTCAATTGGAAAAATTAATTCCTTCAAAAGGAAATTATGAACATGATAAGATGGATGATAATGCTCACGCACATATTAAAGCTTCATTGATTGGGCCCAGTGAAACACTTATTATTGAAGAAAATGAATTGATTTTAGGAACATGGCAGGGAATTGCATTAGTAGAATTTGATGGCCCAAGAAATAGAAGAGTTATAGTAAAAATAAAAAATTAAAAATGGAAGAACAAAGCATTCGCGAAAAAAGAATCAGAAGAATTACTAATCTTTATTATTCTCGGCAGGACATACAGAAAGCAATTTTTGAATTCTGTAAAAACAGAGAAATTTGTCCGAGATATTTTGAAGGTTTTGGAAAACGTCCTGATTCTCTTGAATATCCAGGTGATATTTTTGAACTTGTGAAAAAAGGAGCAACTTCTTTCAACTGCTCAGAAGAAATATGGGAAGAACCTCTGAAGCTCTCCACAGATATGGATGAATTCCAGTTGAATAAATTAAGAACAGGATGGGATTTATTGCTTGATATTGACAGCAAATATTTGGATTACAGCAAAATCTGTGCAGGATTAATAATTAGGATGCTGAGATTTCATGGAATTAAACACCTCGGAGTAAAATTCAGTGGCTCAAAAGGTTTTCATATCATTATTCCATGGAAAGCTTTTCCCAAGGAAGTGAATCAAATACAGACAAAAGATAAATTTCCAGAGTGGCCGAGGATAGTTGTAAAATATTTGATGGAGAAAACAAAAAAACAATTAATTGAAAAAATAAGTGATTTGGAAAGGCCAAATAAATATATAAAGGATTTTCAGGCTTCAAGAGAAGTTATGCCTGACTTAATTCTTGTTTCCCCCCGGCATTTATTCAGAACTCCTTATTCTTTGCATGAAAAAACATCTTTGGCAAGTGTTGTTGTAAATCCAGAGGAAATTCAGAATTTTGATATGAAAGATGCAGACCCTATGAAAGCAGAAATCAGAAATTTTATGCCTGATGCAGAAGAAGGAGAAGCAAGAGAACTTTTGGTTCAGGCTCTGGATTGGCATAAAGAAAACAATCCAGAAGAAAAGGAAAAAAGAATAAAAGGAGATTTTAAACCAATTAAACTTTCAAAACTGTCTGACGAAAATTTCCCACCTTGTATAAAGAAAATCCTAAAAGGGCTTTCAGACGGACGAAAAAGAGCATTGTTTATTCTGATAAATTTATTCCGTTCTGTTGGAATGGAAAAAGATGAATTTGAAAAAAGAATTGAAGATTGGAATAAAAAGAACAAACCTCCTTTGAAAAGAGGATATATCTTATCTCAAATTAAATGGAGTTACAGGAATAAGATAGTTCTTCCTCCTAATTTTGACACAGATTATTATAAAGGGGTCGGAGTAGTTCCCACAGAAGAAGAATTGAGATACAAAAATCCTGTGAATTATGTTGTAAAGAAAACATTTGGTTCTATGGGGAAAGATTCAAGAATAAAAAAGAAGAAGTAAAAGAAAAACTTATAAGTAATTTTTCTTTTATATATTTATGAAGAGGGGATTGAGGATTTTATTATTATTTGGAATTTTTGCTGTTTTAATATTCATATTTTTTGTAAAATTCAATATGACAGGCTTAGTTTCATATACCCCTATAGAAAATATATCAACAACTCATACTTATGTAGAAATAACAACAAATTTCTCAAATGTTTCTTCAATGGAAGAATTTATTTTTAATTGGGATGGAACAAATTATACTTTTTATAATAATTTTCTCGTTTTGATGATGAATTTTGATAATAGAAGTGCTTTAGGAGAGAATGATACTCATGTTTTTGATGCAAGCATAAATCAAAATAATGGAACAGTTTATGGAGCAAATTTTAACAGTTCTGGGAAATATAATGGAGCTTTTGATTTTGATGGAGTTGATGATTATATCAATGCAGGAAATGATTCAAGTTTAAATATAACAGAAAATATAACTATTTCTGTCTGGATAAACTCTGACTCTCCAACTACGAGTTTAGGGAATGTTAGTGGTTATGTTAAAATAAATACAACTACTTTAGGCAATGAAATAGTAAGTGGACAATTATTAGGCAAAGCTGTTTGTAGTATAGGAGATTTAGATGCAGATGGGATTGTTGATGTGGTAGCAGGCGTTCAAAAAGATGCAGATGGAGGTCCTGACGTAGGAACCGCTTTTATAATGTTCATGTATGCAAATGGTTCTGTAAAATCTTATACAAAAATAAATGATACTAGTTTAGGAGGAGGGTTAGATGATTATGGCTGGTTTGGTGCATCTTGTACTGGTTTAGGTGATTTAAATAATGATGGAATTAATGATATAGCAGTTGGTGCT
>JAFCEV010000025.1 GCA_017608985.1 Candidatus Pacearchaeota archaeon | reverse complement strand
ATACCAATTGATTCATGGTCTGTAAAACCTGCAAGTGTTCTATATAAATAGGAAGGAATGAATGCCAAAAAAATACTTGCAATTAGTGAAGAAATTTTTGATTTAGTCAATCTGTAACACAAGAAAAAAAATGTAAATAAACCAATGATATAAAAAATAACAGGAGTTATAATCCCTACAAATTCTAAAGATACGTCTGAAAAGATGTTAGATATACTATAAAATAAAATAATCGCTTTTGGAAGTATCTCTTCACTAAATCTAGGTGGAGAAGAAGGATATCTCATAGAATCAACATATGGAAGTCCTTCTTCAGAAATCATCGTTTCTGCGATACGTATAAAATAATGTGGGTCCAAAGCAAGAGGAATATATTCTCCAGTTGTAGAATCTTTAAGCAAAGGAAGATTTTGCAGTCTTATCCATGTTCCACCAGCAATAATCACTAATAGAAGAATTATTAAAAGAATGCTGAGAACTTTTTTCTGTTTAAAAAAATCAAATGTTTTGGTAGCACCTTTTTTTATATTTCTAAAGCTGTCTTTAATTTTTCTTTTCTCACCTACATCAACAATATTATCTTCTCCACTAATCTTAATATTTTTTCCTTTTTCAATTTCAATAATATTTTCATCCCCTTTAATCTCAACTTTTTCTCCTTCTTCAATTCTTATTCTGTTATCGTCTCCACTTACTTCTATTTTGTCTTTATCCATCTTCTTTCAAGGAAAAACAGATTTTAAAAACTTTGTTTAAATTAAAAATATTGTAAAGCCGAGAATTATTATTAGGATTTGAAATCCATGGAGCAGATAAACTACTTCTTTTTCATAAACTTTTTTACCCAATTTTATTTTTTTAAGCAAATAAATAGCTAAATGCTCCAATCCATAAATTTTTTTGTAAGGCATGTCTAAGCCACCGTCTTTATTGACTTTTGCAAAACTATGTTTTTTGAGTTTTCCTCTTAGTTTTAGAATTGTCTCTAGTATATATGGAATGAAAAAGAAAATAGCTATTTTTTCTATGTTTCCAACTATTGCTATGCATGCAATCAATGCTCCGACAGCATAAGTCATTATATCTCCAGGAAATACTTTTGCAGGGTATCTATTGAAAATATAAAAAGCGAGAAGTGAAGCAACCATGCACATGCAGACTAAACTGAGCCACTTGTCACCTGTTATAAAAGTCACGATAGTTAAAGCAGATAATACTAAAATTCCGTTTCCTGCTTCTAAACCATTATATCCTGCTAAAAAATTAAAAGTTGTTGTTGCACCAAGGACCCCTATTGGTATTGCAATTAAAGGATACAGAAGCCCGAGTTCTATTCCCATCATACTTGATTCACCTGCATTAATAACCATTAGAGGAATTGCAGCAAAAAGCATTAGAATTATCCTTGAACGCACAGACAACCCCCCTTTCTGCCATCCAAATAAGTCATCCACAATCCCAATTATTGAGGCAAGAAGAACCACAGAAAGAATTGCAAAAATATAACTGTTTATTTCTCCGTTACTTTTAAAATAAAAAGTTTTTATAGCAATATACAGCAAAACACCGAGAATAAATCCAAAAACAACAATGAGTCCTCCTGAGCCTGCAACATTTTTTGGCTGTCCTGGTTTGTTCATGTCCTTCCAGATTAATTTTATCTGCTTTGCTTTTTTTATCCAGAAAGGCATGGTGAGGAATGTACAGAAAAAACTTACAAAAATAATAATCAATAATAAGGGTTCCATTATACTTTTAAGAAATTATAATTTTTAAATTTATCATCTTCATCTAAAAAAAATAGGAGTGAAATACACTTCAATAACTGCTGCAATAACTAAAATCACCAGTGCTATGAAAAGCAGAATAAAAACATTTTCAAGGACTTTCATAAATCTTTTATCTTTTATTCCATGTCTTATTATCCCTATTCCGAATATACCTCCTGCAAGAGCAGTTATAAAATATGCTGTAATTTCAGGAAATCCGTGAACCATATATCTTGCAAGTCCGAGAGGGATTCTATTGATTTGATATTTTGCGAATATTCCTATTGCAGCAGAAATGACACTTGCATTCCAGATAAGTATAAAGATTGCTCCTGCCCCAAAAATTAGAGAGAATATTAAAGTGAATATCATAACATAGACGTTATTTTCTATTATAGAAAGAAAATGTAGTCCTCGTATAGCAGCTCCTGTTGAATCTGAATTTCCTAAATATTGATTAAGGCAATTCTCTAGATTATTTGGGCTATTTATCTGACAGTATGTTTGAAGCTGGAAATTCAGAAGATTTGCATCCTGAAGAATAATGTTCCAGAAAGAGAAAGCTATTATGAAACCTACAAAAAGCCACATAAGTGCAAATATTGCATCTCTATGAATTTTCCAGACTCTAAAAAACCCTGCTACTTCTTCATCTTCTTTTTCTTCTTTTTTTATTATGAAATACATAAATGGAAGACTAAACATAATGCAGAATAAGATTACTATCATACCAGATGCTTCTGACAGAACAGCGTCTTTTGAAAAAAACCAGTGCACCAGCAAAAGAGATAGTGATGCATAGAGAATTCCAATAAGCAACATCTTTATCGGCCCCTTTTCAAGTCTTTTCGGATTTACTAATGATTCCAGCATGTTTATACAAAATCAAACATAGCTTTTAAATATTACCCAGATTTGAAATTATTTTTGATTACTATCTTCCCAACCTCGCAATTTCGCCCATCCAACTATAAAATTAATTATTAATCTGCGAATTTAATGAGAAGGAATTCTTATTGATTAAATAAAAGCATTTTTATATTAATCTTTCTTAGCCAAATTATGGATAATAAAAAGAGGTTTAATAAGATAATTAAGGATATAAAATCAGTTAAGATTCAAGGGGCAAGCAATATTGCTAAGGCTGCACTGAGAGTTTATTCTTTAAATCCTACAAAAAAAACAAAAGCCAGACTTCTTGCTCTTCGCCCTACAGAGCCTATGATGAAAAATGTTCTTGATTTGGCTGAAAAGAGGGTTCCTAAAAATCAGATTCTCACACATTTTAAAGAAGCACAGGATAAGATAAACAGGAAAGTTCTTAAATTAATCAGGAATGGAGATATGATTTTTACACACTGCCATTCCACGAATGTGGTGAATGCTCTGATTTATGCAAAGAAGAAAGGAAAGAAATTTGAGGTTTACAATACAGAGACTCGTCCTCTTTTTCAGGGAAGAAAAACTGCAAAGGAGCTGAGAGCAGCAGGAATAAAAGTAACTATGTTTGTGGATTCTGCTACAGCACTCGCAATTGAGAAAGAGAGCAGAAAAGACAGAATCTATGCAGATAAAATATTTCTCGGAGCAGATGCACTGACAAAAGACGGAATAATAAATAAAATAGGAAGTAAGATGATTGCAGAACTCGCTCATCTGCATAAAATCCCTGTCTACATAATTGCAGATTCCTGGAAATTTACAAGGAAAAAGGTTCCTATTGAAAACAGGGAATTAAATGAGATATGGGATAATGCCCCTAAAAATATAAAGATAAAAAACCCTGCTTTTGAATTCGTAGATAAGAAATATATTACAGGAATAATTACAGAATATGGATTGAAAAGTTACAGGGAGTTTTTGAATAAATGCGGTAATTAATCTACGCAATTTTAATTATGAGCATGTTCTTTTTGAGCATCCATAAAAGTGTTTGTTAGTTCTTCATTAAGTTTTTCCAAGTTATCTTGCAACTCTTTTTGAATATCTTTTAGTTTTTTTATCTGCTCTTCGAGAATTTTTTTTGTGTTTGGAATATTTTTTTTAACAAAGGTTTTTTCGCCTATGTCAACCATTAAATCTTCTGAAAGAAGTTTTGCTTTAGCAAAAATTCCTCTTCCAACAGAAGCAAAAATCTCTTTGCCTTTTTTTCCTTTTAATTCATCTAACTCTAAATTTAAAGAATTTAATTCAATAACTGCATGTTCAACTGCCTCCATTTGCTGCTGTATTTGCTGAATCTGTTGTTCATACATCTGCAGTTTAAACATAAGTTCCTGCTGTTTTTCCTTATCAGTTTCCTTAGCCATAATTAATCTTTAGAATAAGAGTTTTTAAGATTTTGGATTAAACAACTTTAAAAATTTTTCTAAAAATACTGCTGACTATTAAAGATATCACAATATAAAACACAAACCATCTTTTAAAAATTCCAAAAAATACAGCGTCATCCAGAGTTGCGAAAAAATCATAAAACCATCTAAAGAACAGAATAAAAGGAATTCCTGTAAATGCTATTGCCCTCATGCTCAGTTTCATTTGCTTTGGGAAAAGAGACATTTGTTTTTTTTGCAGTTCCATCATTTTCTCAGGATGCTCCTTAAACTCTTTCATTTGTTTCTGAATTGCTTTCTGTTCTTTTTTGAGTTCTTTAAGGGTTTTCTGATCTGTAGCATATTTTTGAACAAGGGTAACAATCAAGGTTATAATAATAACAATAATAGTCATACCCCAACTAATATTCCATAATAATAAAGCTCCTGCACTTGGGTCCAGTATAGCATGAATAGAATTTTTTATAATAGTGGTTTTATCCCAGAGTCCGGCAATAACTAAAGAAGCCAACATTATAATAATAATTGGTTTAAAACTTCCTTCTTTTCCGCTCTTTCCTACTAACTCTGTTTTCTCCGGAATTATTTTTTCTTCGCTCTTTTCTTCTTCACCCATTTTAATATTAATTAAAAATATCTTTTAAATCTACGCATTACCCATAAATTTTCTCATTGCAGGATTCATATCTGTCATATGTTGCTGTGCAATGTTTTGGTAAAACTGGAACATAATCATAATTACAAGTAAAATAGAAGTTCCTGAAACCAGAGCTCCTAATAAATCTGTGAAAGCAGCAAGTAATCCTATTGCAGCACCACCCATAATAGTAAGGGGCATAATGTATCTGTTTAGTATACTTTCTAAAATTCTGATATCTTGTCTGAACCCTGCGACCTGCAAACCAGATGAAGCAATATTCTTTGCCTGTGTTTTTGCATCCATTCCAGAAGTTTTTACCCAAAATACAGAAAATAATGTGCAGAGTGCAGTATAGAATAAAATATGTGTCAGCCCTTGTAAGAGGTATTTAGGCATAAATCCACCCCTGATTATTAATTCAACAAGCTTTGCAGAATCCATCCAAAATGCAAGTCCTGATATAGCTTGCCCCTCTATAAAATGTCCTAAAAATGTCGGGTGTCCTACCCAGTTCTCAATAAGCCCTCCAAAAAGTTGAATGTTTGCAACAAGTGCAGCAGTCAGGATAACAGGTATAACAGATGCATAAAAGAAAGATAAAGGCCATTTCATTCCATATCCACGAATTCTTCCAAAAGATAAAGGAATTTCTACTTTTAGAGATTGCGCCCATGTAATAATCAAAAAGATAAGCACAGTAGCAACTATTGCAGCAGCTGCAGACAAAAATTCAATGGGATATTTATTGATTATAGATTGTATAAGAACAAATATTCTTCCTGGACATGCTGTATTTGCAAAGTCAAAGAGGCAGACTTTTCCTTGTTGATTTATGAACTGGAAAGCGCTTGTAAAAAGTCTCCAGCTTACTCCTGCACCTATAAATAAACTGACACCAGAACCGAAACCCCATTTATGCGATAATTCATCCATGTAATAAATCGCTATTCCTCCGAGTATAAGTTGTAATATTACTATTCCTCCAAATCCAGGTGTAGGCTGGAGCCCTTTCATGAGAACATATACCAGTGCTTCAAATATTATAAAGAAAAATATCAAGAGTTTTTGAATTCCCTGGAAAAATTTTTTTCCTTCAAAGGTGTTTGTATCTATCCTCAGAATTCCGGAACCTACAAGCAACTGTAGAATAATAGATGCCATTACAATTGGGCCTATACCGAGAGAGATTATGCTTCCAAAATCAGTACCCATAATAATCGCTAGATATTGGAATCTTTCGAGAGCATTGTTAGAAAGCCCAAAAAGAGAAATATTTGCAAGGACAAAAAAAGAGATAAGAATTACAACTGTCCATTTTAATTTGACATTGAAACTGAGTTTTTTTTCATCAGGTTTTTTTACCTCAGGAATAATGCCGAATATTTTTCTAAAGTCCATTTTATTTTTTACTTTTCTTAGACAAAATAATCTCTCCACCTGCTTTTTTTACCTTGCTAATTGCAGACAAAGAAGCTTCTTTTGCTTTTATAATTAACTTATTCTTTATTGCTCCTTCACCAAGAATTTTATAAGAATTTAAATCAACTTCCCAGTTTTCACCTTTCTTTTTACCATATTTATCCAAGTTTCTTTCAATTTGCTTCAGATTTATCCTGTCTCTTTTGTCTTTTTTTGTTCCTTTACTGGTTATTCCCTGTTTCCCAAAATATCTATGTCCATATAATTTTGTAATAAGGGTCTTTTTGTGGTCTGCTCTTTTACCGCTTCCAGACATGCCTTTTCCGCCTTTGTGCCCGGACTTTTTGTGTTTCTTTCTTGCACCCCATCCATGAGTTCTCCCATGCATCTTCAACGATTTTTTACGTTTGTGGGTTTTCATTTTACAGCATCCTTCTAATCAGCTCATTTATTTTTTCTCCGTGATTTCCTAAAACTCCTTTAGGAAAATGAAGTTTGCTCTTAATTCCTCCTCTGGGAGGATGTAATCTGTAGAAATTCTTGATTTTTGTTTTTCTTTTTTCTTTTAGTTTTTTATACATCTCTTCATTTATTTCACCAAAAGCAATAAAATCTCTAACTTTAGTTATCATCCCTAATTGTTCTTTTGTTGGATTTTCAAGAACAATACATGAATATTTTTTCCTTAATCTTAATCTGTTTAAAGTCTCTGCTATATCTTTTCTCAATCCTACTTCTCCTTTGATTCTTATTAATGCTATGTTTTTCATTTTATTTCCAAATTTGTTTTCTCAAGAGCATTCATACATGCTTTTACTAAGTTAAAAGTTGTTCTTATTTTTCCTGATGTTTTACTATAAACATCTTTAATTCCTGCTAATTTTAGTATTTTTTTCAATTCATTTGCTACAACCAGTCCTGTCCCTTGTGGTGCAGGGATTAAAGTCACTCTGACGCTTCCCGACTTTCCTGTTACATTGAATGGAACGGTGTGGGGTTCTGAGCAGGAACAATCAAATGCGGAGCATGCCCTTTTTACTTTTATAATATTTAGTTTAGCTTTTCTTATTGCTTTATCTCTTGCAGGAAGAGTTTCCATTGCTTTTCCTAAACCTATTCCTACATGTCCATTTTCATCTCCTGCCACAGCCATTGCAGAAAATGTTGGGATATTTCCTTCTTTGGTTTTTCGTTGGGTCTGCCTCCAGGCCCTTCTTTTTCCTCCTCCAAATTTTCCTTTTGATTGCCCTATAGCAATTAAATCTGTTTTAACATTAATCAAAGAATCCACTATTTGTTCTTCAAGGATTTTTTTATTTTTATTAAGGATTTCATCAATCTCTTTAATCTTGCCGTCCTTTACCTTCTGCCCTAAATCAGTTTTAGGCTCCCATGCTTTAGTACTTTCTTTTTCTTCTTTGTCTTCTGATTCTTTTTTAAACTCTTTCAATTCTTCCAAATCTTCTTTATCTAAAACCTCTTCAGGAATTTCTGCATATTCATCTTCTGTTTCTTCTATTCTTTCTTTTGATTTTTTCATGTTATATTTTTTCTATTTTTGTTTTAATTTCTTCAAACGGAAT
>JAFCEV010000024.1 GCA_017608985.1 Candidatus Pacearchaeota archaeon | reverse complement strand
AAAAGGGCAGGCTTTTCTCTCTGATTTTTTGGTCGTCGGAAATAACCATCCTCCTCCCCCACCCTAAAATGAAATTTTAAACTCACGAGGAAACTTTTTGTTTCAGCTCGTGCCCTTCAGGTCTGCTAACAGCGATTAAACGATTTCCATCCAAATTTTTCTAAAGAAAAACTTCATCTAACATAACTTCAAACAAAACATACCTTTTCACTTTTTTATGCTCTTCGTCTCATAATCCTTAATTGCTGCTTTCAAGGCGTCTGTTGCTAAATTACTGCAGTGCATTTTTATAGGAGGCAAACCTCTTAAAGATTTTGCAATATCATTAACTGTAATTTTCTTCGCTTTTTCAAGTTCTTTTCCTTTTGCTAATTGTGTTATCATAGATGAAGTTGAAATTGCAGCAGCGCAGCCAAAAGTTTTGAATTTTATATTTTTGATATATTCTTTGCCTTTTTTCCTCCCTACTTTTATATAAAGCCACATAATATCCCCACAAAGTGGATTTCCTACTTTTCCAACCCCGTCTGGATTTTTTATTTCTCCCATGTTTTTTGGATGAAGAAATTCTCTCATAACTTTTTTTGAATATTGTATCATTTCAACTTATTCAACTCCTTCACTAATTTATCAATTTCTTTTTTAGTCATACCATGCGCAAGACAGCCCTGCTCTAATGTTTCATTCATTGCCATAGGACATCCTACACAAGCCATTCCTGCTTCAAACAAGAGTTCAGCTGCTTTTGGATTTTTATCAAGTAATGTACTTAATTTTGTTTTATGAGTTATTTTCATCTTTTCCAGTTCACAAGAGGACTAATTCTCCTTAATTTATTTACTATCTTTGGAATTTTATCTAAAACATAATCAATATCTTCTGCTGTTGTGAATTTGCTTAAACTCAGTCTTAATGAACTGTTTGATTTTAATGGAGAAAGTCCGAGAGCTTTTAAGACATGACTGGTTTCTAAAGTATGTGACATGCAGGCACTTCCTGTTGAAGTATAGATTCCCGCATTTTCCAGATAACCTCCAATAGCTTCCCCTTCAATATTGTTAAATGAAACATTAACATTATTGCATAATCTGTTTTGTCTTGGCCCGTTTAATGTAACATTTTTTATTTTTAAAAGTCCATTAATTAATTTATCCCTTAGATTTTCCATTTTTTTTATATCTCTTGAGCTTGCAATCTCTACTGCTTTTGCAAAACCTACTGCTCCAGCAATGTTTTCTGTTCCACTTCTTAATCCTTGCTCATGTCCTCCTCCATGCACCAGAGGAGTTATTTTTATTCCTCTTTTAATATACAAAGCTCCAATTCCTTTTGGCCCGTGAATTTTGTGTGCATTTAAAGTTACTAAATTCAGATTTTGTTTCTTTACATTAATTGGAACTTTTGTAAAACTCTGGCACGCATCTGTATGAAATAAAACATTTTTTGATTTGCAAATTTTTCCAATTTCTTCCAAATCCTGAATTGTCCCTACTTCATTATTTGCGTGAATTATTGTTACTAAAAATGTCTTATCTGTTATTGCTCTTTCAATATCTTCAATATTTACAAATCCCTCTTTGTCCACGTCTAAGTAAGTTATTTTTGCTCCTTGTTTCTCAAGCCATTTACAAGTATTTAATATACAGTCATGCTCTATTTTTGTTGTTATAATATGACTTTTTTCAGGATAATTAGAAAAAAACAAACCTTTCAAAGCAAGATTGTTTGATTCTGTTCCCCCTGAAGTAAAAATTATTTCATCACTTCTGCAATTAATAGCTTTTGCAATTATTCTTCTTGCTTTTTCCAGTGCATTTTTTGCCTCTTGTCCTATTTCATGTTGTGAAGATGCATTTCCAAACTTCTGCTCAAAATAAGGAAGCATGGCAGACACAACTTTTCCATCCATTTTTGTTGTTGCTGCATTATCTAGATAGATTTGTTTCATTTTCTCTTTTTATAAACACACTCCTTGCAAAATTCCTTTTCATGTTTGTCAATCATTTTTAAAATTGGAAGAATTGTTTTTTTGTTCAGACTATAAATCCTTGCTTTACCTTTGATTTTAGAAGTAACAATATTACAGCATCTTAGGGAAGAAAGTGCATGGGAGATGTTGCTCTGTTCTATTCCGATATCTCTTACAAGCTGATTTACTGATTTATCTCCTTTTTTCAATTCCGAGATTATTCTTATTTTCAGAGGATTTGCAAGATTTCTAAAGAAGATGTGATAGGTATAATAACTCATATGAATTATATTTCATATTTCTTTATAAAGGTTTTGGAAATCGCTCGCTAACGCTTGCATATTAATTGCTTCACATCAGCGTTCCACATGATGTTCTGCTAAAAAATTATTATCGTATTAATGTTTTCTTAAGCGAAAAATTAGACAGAGTCAATTTTGAGCACCAATAAATGAGCGAAGCGAACCTAAAAATGGGCGCAGAGGGAATCGAACCCCCAGCTGGCGGTCTGGAGCCGCCTATTTTACCATTAAACTATGCACCCTTATATTTACAAGAAATAGGTGATTTTTAAGTTTTGTCTTCTAAATTGCTACGTCTATCTTATCCCAAACTTTCAATCTCTCGAATCTCTTTTCTTGAAATAGCACAGCCCTTATATTTTAAAGCATAGAGAAGAGCGTTCAATGCTCCTGAATTTTTCATCCTCAAAATGCCCTTCTTATAAGAAATATAAATTAATTCAGTAGATCTAATAAATTTGAATTTCTTGAACGCTTCTATATTTTCTTTTTTAATATTTATTTTTGTATGCAATTTGCCCTCGAGAAAATTCTTTAATTCTTCAGGAGTTTCACAAAGGTTTCGTGTTGTTCTCTCGTCAATTGCAATAACATTGGGAATCCCTGTTTTAGTTAAAATATCACTTAAAGCAAGGCAAGAAGCCTCTCCCAAGTCTATTAAATGTATCTCTCCTTTTTTTCCAGTAAATGCAGAATTTGCAATATTCAGGTATTCGTTTGATTTTTTCGATACCTCTGAAGTTTTAATTCCTATAGAAGAAGGCAATTCAAAAGTTCTGTCTTCCAGCAATTTTTTTATTTTAATTGCTTCAAGCCTGAATCTGTCTATAGTCATTGGTTTATCAATTGCTTCAAATTTTACTTTTTCAGTTATAAGAAATTTTCCATTAAAGATTTTTTTAAGCTCTTCAAGTTCTTTGAGCAGGCCATTCATTGAAAAACTTATTATTGTGCTCGCGTCGAAGATAATTGCTTTCGTTCGACTGACTGTGTTTGAGGCGGACGAACTAAAATTCTTTGAATTTTTGTTTTGAATTTTCATTTAAACAACTCCATTGCAATTTTAATTCGTGCTTTTGCACTTATTCCTTTTCCAATAGGAACTTCAGATACACCTTCTTTTTGCCCAGCATAACTTGCTAATTCAAACATAGTGATTCCTAATAAATCAGCAGTTTTCTCCATAGAAATACCATGCCCATAGATTTTAGAAGCCTTGTTTATGCTCGCTTTTCTGAAAATATCCTGGACATATTTTTTCAAACTTCCAGAAACTTTCATAAGAGATTGTCTGAGATTATTTAGATTTTCTCTGATGGCTTTTTCTTCATTATTTTTGATTGCTGCAATCGTATTATCTATAGACGGGAAAATTGTGGTGTAAAATTCACTCCATCCAGATAATTTTTTGTAATCCTCTCTTTCAAGAACTTTGCTTATTGAATACACAATTACAGCAATGGCAATATTGTCAGGATCATGAGTTAAAGCAGCGGTATTTGTCGTCTGATTGCTGAGATTTTTAATCGTCGTAGCATCTCCTTTTTTAATAGCCTGTTTTGTTCCTTCAAGAATTTTAAGGATATTCTCTTTTTCCTGCATGAGGAAATTAAGAAAAAAGATTATTTAAAGGTTAATATTATTAATTTTTAAGCAATTTCTTCCTGTGGATTTTTAAAAAGCTTTCGCCTTTATTTTTTGCTTCAATTATTTTTGAGTAGATTCTTGAATATTTAGATCCCCAGACACTATATTCATGATGTTCTTGGTATTCATTAACAATTTCCTTTAATGTTTTCTCATCACAGCCAATTCCATAAAAAGCTTTAATTACCCTTATTATCCTTGGTTTTATTCTGTTATTAAGATTATTCAATATTTGTTCAACTGAATAAAAGAAATGCTCATATTCAATTTTCTTATTTATTTCATTTTCCACAATAGGTATTTCCTCTTCAGCCAATTCTTCTAATGGGATAAAATTACCATTAAATAAAGATTCTTCAGGGTTTGATTTCTGATAATTATTTTTCATACAAATATTCTAAAGACCAGATTTATATAATTTATGGTTTAGGTAGTTAATTACACTAACTTTTTATACACTTTATTCTTAATATAATCATGAAATCAAATCAGAGATTTTCATTCATTCGTCTTCCAAGTAAATTGAGGAAAGAATCCAAATGAAACCAGTAATATTAGACACAAACTTCATTCTGTCCTGCGTAAAGCAAAAAATAGATTTTTTTAGAGAAATTTCTGAAAAAGGATGGGAAATATTAATTCCAAAGCAGGTTGTAGAAGAAATCAAAAGTATAGAAAATTCAACAAAAAAATTACATCACAGGCAAACTGCAAAACTTGCTGTTGTTATTTTAGAAAACAATAAATTTAAAGAAATTGATTTGAAAACAAAAAATGTTGATAAAGGAATTATAAAATATACACAAGAACATCCACAATTAATTGTTGCTACATTAGATAAAGAAATTAAAGATAAAATAAGAAACTCCAAATTAGTAATTAGAGGAAAAAAGAAGTTGGAGATTCAATAACCTTTTTAGGCCTCACAGCCTCACTGTAGCTAAACCTAAAATCTCTTCATAAAATTAACCGAAGAGCTTTTAAACCATTCTCCATTATAATTTTCATGTTTTATTTAACTGAAGTCGAAGACTATGTAAGAGTTGAACCAAAATTGTTCGGGTTGCAGACTATCGAAGCTGTAGAGCAGCAGCTCAGGGAAATTTATACAGATTATTACGATAAGGAATTTGGAAGAGTTATTGCTGTTGTAGATGTTTTGGAAATAGGAGAAGGAGTAATTATCCCAGGAGATGGTGCAGCATATTATAATTCAAGATTTAAATTGCTCGTATGGAAGCCAGAACTTCAAGAAATTGTTTATGGGATAATCTCAGAAATAACTAATTTCGGTGCATTTATAGATATGGGAGCAATGAGGGGTATGATTCATATAAGTCAGACTATGGACGATTTTGTGAGTTTCAGTAAGACAAATACTTTAATGGGAAAAGTCAGCAAAAGAAGTTTAAAAGAAGGTGATTTATGTATAGCAAGAATAGTTGCAATAAGTCATAAGGGAGATGAACCAAAAATAGGGCTTACTATGAGACAGCCTGGTTTGGGAAAAATAGAATGGGTGCAGGAAGACAAAATTAAAAAAGAAAAAGAAGAAGCTAAAATTGCCAAGGCAGAAGAAAAAGCAGCTAAAGGCAAAGGAGGAAAGAAATAATGCCAAAACCAAAAGCATGCAAGGTTTGCAACAGAATTTATGAAACCGGGGAAAAATGTCCTGAATGTGGATCAAAAGAAAATACAGAAGCATTTAAAGGAAGAATTGTAATTTTAAATCCTGAAGAATCTGAAATAGCCCAGAAATTAAATATTAAGAAAAAAGGCAATTTCGCAATTAAAACCAGGTAAAATGGATAAGGATTCTTCATTAATTGAGAAAAAAGTTATTATGGTTGATAAAATAATACCAGCTAAATTTGAAATGATTCAGGTTCCTGTTGGTTATGAGATTATTTATGGACGATTAGTTCCGACAAAATCCAAAAAGATAACAAGATATATTCCAACTGAATATAAAACTATTAAAGTTCCTTTATTAATTCCTGCATAAAATGGAAAATTTTAATATAATTGAAGAAAAAGAAAATCCTTTGTTTAAAAGAAAAGAAGTTAAATTTAAAGTTAATGCAGAAATAACTCCAAGTCATGCAGACACAAGAAAGTTTATCTCTGAGAAATTCTCAGTACCAGAAGAAAAAATAAGAATAAAAAATATCCTTGGAAAATTTGGTTCAAAAAATTTTATAATATCTGCAAATATCTATAATTCTGAGCAGGATAAACTAAATACAGAAGGGCAATCAAAAAAAGACGCCAAAAAAGAAGAGCTTGCTCCAGCAGAAAAATCACCTGAAGCTCTGGTTGAGCAATCTGCAGTAGCACCAGCTGAAGAACCTAAACAAGGAGAAAATATAAAAAAATAAAATGGGAGTAAAAAAAGCAGTAAAAAAAGGAAAAAAACCGCATAAGAACAAAAAGACGAGCAGAAAATATACTAAATACAAAATTGAAGGAAATAAGATTATTAGGGAGAGAAGTTGTCCAAGATGCGGTCCTGGTGTTTTTCTGATGAAGGCAAAAAACAGAGTTTATTGTGGTAAGTGTCATTATTCTGAATTTGAAGGGAAGAAGGTTGAGGAAAAAGAAGAATCTCCATAATAATTAGAAACCCTTACTAGGAATAATTGGAATTGTTTTATTCTTAATAGGATTTATTTGAGCATTAGTTAATTAGTTAAATAAGTTAAAAATGAAAATTAAAGAACTGGTAAAAACATGGTATATAGATTTAATTGCAAGTGGTTTAGGAATTGCATTAATCATATGGAGTTTTAGTATAAAATCAGATAATCATTTTGGTGGATTGCATTTATATCAGGGATTTTATTTAATATTCCTATTTTTTATTTCCAAATTTTGATTAACTTGTACAATCAATTTAAAGAATAAATTGGGCAAATTAATTCATAAGAAATAATTTATTAAGCCCACAAATTTTCTCTTTTTATAAGATTATGATATAAATCAGGGTTTTTTCAAGTATTTCATTAAACCCTGGGAGATTCTTCAAGCCTATCAAATAGACGACTTGAAGCGTCTCCTGGGCAAAAAGAGGTGATATAAAATAGAATACTATGAACTATTTAAACCTTTCTATTCTGTTACCCTTCTAAAATGACAGGTAGTAATTAACTAAAAGTAGTAATGGATTTTAGTCTCTGCAAAATGAGAAGTTAAATTTATAACCACTACAATTATTTAAATTATACACTACACAACTTTATAAAATCCAAATCTCTATATATTTAATGGAAAAAGAGGAGATTGATTCTTCAAAAAACAGTGTAAAGCAGGAGCAAATACATAGTTTGCTGTTTAATCGTGAAATAGAATGGCAGGAGATAATTTATGATTTAATTAATACAGAGCAATTAGATCCTTGGAATATAAATATTACAATTCTTACAGATAAATATCTTGAAACAATCCAAAACTTAGAAGAAGCAGACTTTTTTGTGTCAAGCAAGGTGCTTCTGGCCGCTGCATTTCTTTTAAGAATCAAGTCAGAAATTCTCTTAAATAAATACATAAAGAGTATAGATGAAATACTTTTTGGAGGAAAAAAAGAAAAACAATATGCACTAGAAAGAATTGAACTTGAAGAAGAAATACCTGTTTTGGTTCCAAAAAGTCCTATGTCAAGAGTAAGAAAAGTTACATTGCAGGAATTGATGGAAGCACTGAACAAAGCAATAGTCACAGAAAACCGAAGAATAAAAAAAGAAATTGTGAATAAAAATGCATTAAAGGAAGCAGGAATCTCTCTTCCTAAAAGAAAATTCAGCATCAAGGATAAAATAAAACAGATTTATGAAAAATTATTTGGATATTTTGAGAAAAATAAAGAAAAACACAGAGTCTCTTACACAGATTTTATAGGAAATAATAGGGAGGAAAGAATAATCTCTTTTGCGCCTTTATTACATTTAGAGCACCAGAAAAAAGTTTGGCTTGAACAG
>JAFCEV010000023.1 GCA_017608985.1 Candidatus Pacearchaeota archaeon | reverse complement strand
CAGGCTTGGTTCCTGGAATTCACATAAATCTTGTTGGAGTTTTTCTAATCTCTCTGGCAGCATCTTTCCTCTCTTTTCTGAATCCTATTTACCTAGGAGTTTTTATAGTTGCCATGGCAATTACTCACACTTTTGTGGATTTTATTCCTTCTATATTTTTAGGGTGTCCCGATACAGATACAGAACTCTCTATCCTGCCAGGACATAATTTATTAAAAAAAGGGCAGGGATATGAAGCAATAATGCTTACATCTTACGGAAGTCTGGCTGCAATTATTGTCTTAATTATTATTGCTTGGCCATCTGCATTTATTCTAGAAAAAAGCTATGATTTTATAAAAATATTAATTCCTGGTTTATTAATTTTAATTTCTTTTTACTTAATTTCTACAGAAAGAAAAATGGGACAAGCTTTTTTTGCATTTTTACTTACAGGACTCTTGGGTTTAACTGTATTAAATCTTGAAAAATTAAATGAACCACTTTTACCATTGCTTACAGGATTATTTGGAGGTTCTATGCTTGTTATAAGTATAAGAGATAAAATCCAAATTCCAAAACAAAAAATCACTAAACCAAAACCAAAACTTTTCAAACCTCTTTTAGGAGCAATAATAGCTTCTCCGCTTTGCAGTTTTCTTCCTGGTTTAGGAAGCGGACAAGCAGCAATTATTGGAAACAGTATTTCAAAATCAGATGAAAAATCAGACAAAAGAGGATTTTTAGTATTGCTTGGAGCAACAAACACTTTAGTTATGGGGTTTTCCTTTATAGCTCTCTATGCAATTTTAAGAACACGTACAGGTGCAACAGTTGCTGTCAAAGAATTATTGGGAAACCTAACACCCCATACTTTAATTTTAATTCTTTTTGTAATTCTTGTCTCCGGAATTATATCATTTTTTCTGACAAAAAAACTTGCAGGATTCTTCGCACAAAAAATTGAAAAAATAAACTATACGAAACTTTCCTTAGTAACGATTCTGATTCTCGCAATTATTGTAGTCCTTGTCTCCGGCTTTTTCGGATTAATCGTCCTGGCAGTTTCAACCCTTACAGGAATCTATTGCATCTCTCTCGGAGTAAGAAGAACAAACATGATGGGTTGCCTTCTTTTGCCAGTAATTATTTTATATTTGATTTGATATACGAATGATGGGCTTAAAAGAACATATTCAAGAATAAAAAAATATTTGAGCAACCATTTTATAGCTTAGATATGAAAAAACTAATAAAAAAATTAAGAAGGTAAACAAAGATACGTTTTGTGATGAAGTTCAAAAACCAAGATAATCAAAACCACCCCTCTAATTTTTCTTGTTTCTCAAGTTCTTTTCCAAAAATGCTTTCTATATATCTTTTCACAAGTTCAAGATTCTGTTTCACATAATTAGAAGCCCCATATTTATCAGCAAGAGCCAAAGCAATCTCTAAATATTTTTTGATTCCCCCCTCATGTGTTGTAAAAATTAGTTTCCCTCCACAAACAGGACAGACCCCCTTCAAAGGAGGACGCCGTACTATTTCATTGCAAGAAATACACCTAAATCCTTGCATAGAAAAATTTCTCAGATTACCTTTTAAATCTCTTATAAAATGCCTCTCTATAATTAACCGTGCAGTATCTGAAGTATCCACTGACCTAAGTTTTTCCACAAGCTCCATTTGGTGCTGAACTTTTTCATCCATAGTCGCCAGTAATTTATAAGTAGAGCAAACAACCCCTTCATTAAAATTTGTGGTGGAGTGAGTATATCCTATATTTGTAAATGGATTTCCTTTTTCTTTTAAAATATGTCTAATGGTTTTTATTGTCTTCACTTCAGAAGAAGATTTTTTCTGCTCAGCCATTCTATAAAGTTCTAAAGGATATTCTTTTAGTAACTCTAAATCAAGAATTTGATCATCTACTTCTCCTGCACTAATTTTTGTGTTTAGCACAAGTGGAGCATCCTGAGTCCCCCCTCTATGACTTGGTAAAAATTCTTTGGAAAAATTCAAAAGAACATCCATCAAAAGCATAATAGCAGCTTCATCTCCATCACAATCTCTTCGAATTGCTGCATGCATATAAGGAGAAGCGATTAATCCCTGTGTATTTGAAAAACCAATAATTCTGGAAACCACACCTGCACAATTATGGGGAGCCATACACACCCCAAGATGTCCTATTAAATCCTCTCTCGATTTTACATTATAAAAAGTGTCCAACTTATAAAATCTCTTAAGCAAATCATCAATAAAATTACTTATTCTTATAAAAACATCATCTGCTCTTTCATCTGGGGATTCTGTAGGACTCGGAAGAATAATATCATGAGGCATCAACTCAATTATTTGTTCTTCATCAACAATCTCCTTTCCATAAATATCTTTTTCATAACCTAATTTCTTTAGTTTTTCTACACTAACAAAAATCTCTTTGGGTTTGAATGAAACCAAAGGAAGTTCAGTAGCATCGACTCTTACTGTCCCATCCTTATTTACCTGCAGATCATATTGGGCTCGCAAAATTCCTTTTCCAAGATGTTCCATAACATGATTTTCTGAAGAAGTCCCCCTAACCCCTTTCACTAAAACAGGTGCTTCTTCTTTAGAAAGTCTGAGATGCTCAAGAGCTTTCTCAAAGTAATGATTAATATCTAAAATTTGTGTGCAAAAAGGATCCCCTTTTCTGTTATCCTTATTGTAATTCTTAAAAGATTTTTCTTCGCTGTCACGAAAATAATATCTTTTCCTACATTTCTTCCCGCAGTTTTCACAGAAAGGATAAATTGTTTCTTTATTACAATTCTCACAAAAATAAAGAGGAAATGTGCTTTTCACCTTCCCTGCTTCACACGCAGCCTGAACACTCCGCAATCTCCCTCCTTCTTTCCCAACAGGAAACAATACATTCGGACTACCTGTAAGTTTCCTAAGTTTAGTTTTTTCAGGCCTTCCCATTCGTGCCCCAATAAATTCCCCTGCTTTATCTTTTATTTCAAATTCTGAAAGAGCATTAACTGTTTCTAAAACATCTTCAACATAATTTTTATTTTCAAAATTTTCTTTTAAAGCAATTTTTTGTAAATCTTTAAAAACAAATCCCAAATTTGCTAATAACGCTTTACTATTTTCTTTACTTAATACAACATTTTCAATAGTTACATCATGTTCAATTCCGAGCAATTCAAGAGCTCTTTTTCCTTTTTTGAATTTTTCTTGTTCAGATTTAAGATATGGCAGAATTATTTTTCCTTCAATTTTTCCACAACTCAACCATTTTAATAAAGTTTTGAATTGTTCTTTGGAAATTTGTGTCCAATAAAAAATAAATCTTGGGTGAAGAGGAACTTTATATTTTCTGCTCAATTCCACAGCACTTTCAAAATCCACATTAAAACAATCTATTTGCTTCTCAACATCAGGAGCCTTCTCTCTTAAATCCATCTTCCACCACTCTTCAACATATCCGGGCTTAGGCAACACTGAATTTCTGTTTAAAACATCACTAAAAGGAATTAAAATATCCCCCAGATAAATTATCTCTTCTACATCAGGATATATCTGTTTGGCTTCTTCTCTACTCTTAAGTTTTTTTACACTTCCATTAAATAATTTAACAACAGGCCCCTCAATAGAATCACAAACAGTCACAGCACACCCTTTAGTTGGCTTTTCTATTTTTAATTGAGTCCCTATAGCAATAAAATTATCTGTAATAGCCATTGTTGCAGGGGAAATTGATGCTGCACTAAATCCAGAAACTCTGCTTCTACCATACCTAAACCGAAATCCTCCTGACTTAGAAGGATGTCCAAAAATAGGTCTTCCTGCAACTAAATCTTTAATATATGCGGGGGAATCATCTGTTTCTCCAATATTTCTCTTTTCATGCAATTCCAGATAATTTTTCAAAAAATCAAAACCTGTTGAAGAAATTCCTTTGCTCTTTGCTTCATTAAGTAACCTAAATGCCTTCGCTGCTTTCTGAGCCAGCCCCTCTGAAAAAATCAAACACATGCCACCCCTAATATAATCAGTATCAACCCTATCTAAATTTTTATAATTAGAAACCTCTATTTTTTCTGTCGGTTCTCCTGAAATTTGAATAGGAATATTCTTTGCTAAGAATTCTAATTCTTCCTCTGTTCCTATATATTGCAAATTTGTGACTCTCTCGTGATAATCATAGCACTCTGTAACATATCTCTTAACTTCCTCTTTTGTAGGATCATATTTTGCAAATCCGAAAAGTTCTCTCAAATAATCTATCAGCATTAGAGCAATGCATGATGCTGTTGTTCCTGCACTTCGAATAGGACCTGAAAAAAATGCCTCAAAATATTCTTTCCCTTCTCTTGTTTTTTTTAATTTCAAACCAGTATAACCTTCTATTGGAGAAGAAACTACTGCTAAAGTTATATAAGCAAAACCAACCCTTATCCCTGCATCAATTGCCTCTGTTAAAGTTGAAAATTTGCAGAATTTCTGCCTTGCAACCTCTTCTCCTATTTTATAAACAACAGCAATATCAAGTTTTCCATATTCTTTTTCCAACTCAAGAATTCTCTCTACAATTCCAGAACCAATTAATTGAGGATATATTGTCCCTATAAGAGTCACAACTTTCTCAGCAAGGCTCGTAGCAAGAGGCACTTCAACTTTATTTATATTATCCAACCCTTTTGCCCTTGCTTTATTTGCAATTTCATAAATTCTTTTAACATTTTTTTCTAAATCCTGAAAATATTTTGAAGTATTCATTTTAATTTATCTATTATTTCATCCCAATCTTTCACTTTGACTATATTTTTGTGATGTTTGTATTTTTTATTCCAAGGTTTATCTAAAAGAAAAACTTTAATATCTTCTTGAGCACAGTTTAAAGCATAAATCACATTATCTTCTACTATTAGAGAAATCCATTTATCCTTACAAATTGTGGATTTTGTTTTTCCCCCATAAATCTCGCCTGAAAAAATGACTTCATAACCATTATTAATTAAATTATGAAATTTCAAATAGTGCTCCATAAATGTTGCAACAACATCATCAACATCAATTCCTATTTTCATTTTCCCCCTCAAAATCTAGAATTTTTACTTGTCTTGTTTTAAGATTGAACATAGGAACCTTGCAATGGTCTGGCTCATTTCCGAATTTTTCTTGATAAGAAGTCATCTTTTCCCAACAAGAAACAGAAATTAAAAGAATATTATTATAATGTGTAACCGCGCTCTTGTGTGTATGTGCTGAAACAAGAATATCAGGAACACTGTTTATCAAAAACCAGTCTCTCTCATGAGGGAAATACTGGGTAGATGTATGGGTGGGTGCCAAATGCCTATGCTTCAATAAATATTTCATTATTTCTTCAGGTGAATTCATTGCTTTCTTCTTCGTTAATTTTGAAACATTGTTCGCATAATATGGGAAAGAAAATCCATGATAAGTTAGAACATCAAAACCTGGAAAATCTTTTTTTGCTCCTATGTTTACACTTGCCGGATTCCCTGTTAATATAACATTTTCCAGATTATACAAAGCCCAAGCATATTTTTCATCAAAAAGGGGCTGAGGTTCCATTAATCTGACACCATCGTGGTTTCCTGGGGAGATTATTATTTTAATATCTTTTCGTATTTTTCCCAGTAATTTAGCCACACCTGAAAATTGTTCTTCTAAATCAAGAATTTTTAAATCCCTCTCTTGGTTTGGATAATTCCCAACCCCTGTTACAAGATCTCCAACAATGAAAAGATACTTTATTTTCTGCACTTCAGGAGTATTTGGAATCTTTCCATTAAGATAATCTATAAAATTTAGGAAATTTTTTTCCATAAACAATTTACTCCCAAAATGCAAATCACCTATAAATAAAGCATACTCTTCCACAAGTGATTTTTTTCTTATAAGAAGATTTGGCTCAGGAAACACCACCTCGTTTGCAAAAAGAATTTCTTGATTTCCAGAACCCTTAAATCCAATCACAGAATCCAAAGCAATATCCTCGGCTTTCTCATAAACCTTAGTATTGTTTTTATTTACCACTACCCTTATTTTTCCTGTTAAATCCTCGATTTCAAATAAAAAATTTTTGTTTTTTGTGATTCTTTTATCTGAAACCATCCCTATAACAGAAATTCCTCTTCTATCTCCAAAGATTTTGCTTATAGAAATAGGATTACTTAATATAGGATTCTCTTGAAGAATATTTCTTAATTCAGAATATCTTGCTCTGAAATAGTTAATAAAATCCTGCACTTCTATTTTTTTAGTAACTGTAGGGGCCATAGCAATTATTTTTACACTATTCTTACTCTTATCTAACTCTATGGGCTCTTCGCTAATTTTCTTAGAACCAAACTCTTTAGAAATCTCTATACTTAAACCAAGTTTAATTTTTAATTTTTCAAAATTTGCACGTGCCTTTTCAGGAAGAGTTAGAAGAAATTGGTCAACCTGCTCTGCATTAGCCTCGAAAAGCTTTCTAGTAATTATCTTCTTCTCTGTAGAATTTTTTATATTCTCAAGTATTTTCTTTACAGATTCTAAATCTCCTGTATCATGTAATAATTTCAGCATTTCTTCATCTACTAAAAATCCTTTTTTCAAGCAAAAATCCAAAATTTTCTTATCCATTTAAATCTAAAACCCCTTAACTTTTCTGTTCCTATAACACAAAAATACTTATGCAAATCACTTATAATCTAAAGATTCTTCTATTATTTCTTTAGCTTTCTTTATAACATTATTTGTTATAGCCATTTTAATTTCCCTCATTCTCCCCCCTCTTCCTTTTGAAATAACTTTTACATTAATAATCCCCAGCATATCAAACTCTTGAATTATATCACTTACTCTCCTTTGTGTCAAAACCTCGCTCTTATTTTTAATGCAAAGCTCGTAATAAAAATTATAAACATCACCAGTAAAAATAGGCTTATCTTTTCGTTTTTCAGAGAGATTTATTATTGAATATAAAACTAATTGGAATTGTTTTGGTTCAGAACATATAACATCTAATATCTTGTCTCTCTCAATTTTATTATTAGCTTCATCTATGTGTTTTAATAGAATTTTTTTAGAATTGCCTCTTTCTGCAAGTTCTCCTGCTATCCTCAATAAATCAAGTGCTCTTCTTGCATCTCCATGCTCTCTAGCTGCAAAAGCAGCACATTTAGCCACAACACCTGGCTGCAAAACATTTTCTTTAAATGCCCCTTTAGAACGTTTATTTAAAATGTCTTGTAATTGTAAAGCATTATAAGGAGGAAAAACCACTTCTTCCTCTGAAAGAGAACTTCTAACTCTCGGATCTACTTCTTCCAAAAAAGTTAGATTATTGCTAATCCCTACTATGCAAATTTGTGTTTTTGAAAGTTCTGAATTTAGTCTTGTTAAATTATATAAAAAATCACTAGAGATTTTTTTTACTGTTTGATCAATTTCATCTAAAATCAAAACCACCAGCTGTTTTTCATTATCTATTAATTCTATAAATTTTCCATAAACAGATTGCGTTGGCAAACCTGTAGCAGGGACTTCTCCTCCTAATTTTTTAATAAGTTCTGCTAGAATCCTGTATTCTGTATCAGAAACTTTCTTCAATTTGCAATTTAGGTATTCTATTTTTACTCTAAAATCATTGTCTTTTTTTATCCTTTTTAAGAGCTCATCCCTAACATAATTAATTGAAAGAGTTTTACCTGTTCCTGTTTTCCCATAAAGAAATAAATTACTTGTTTTTTCCCCTCTTAAAATAGGTGCAAGAATCGATGCGATTTGCCTGATTTGTTCTCCTCTATGAAGAATTTCAGCAGGTTTATAATTAGTTTGTAATAAGCTCTTATCTTTAAATATTCTATTACTATCGAAATTATCAAAAATCTTTTCTATTTCTAGTGTCATTTACCCCTCACGTCTATTTCTTATGGAAATTTTGTTTTTGACGTTTTTAATCACGATAAAAAATGAAAATAATATATAAAAGATTATGACTACTTCCAAAGAAAAACACCTTTATTTCTAATGGAATTATTGATTGATTAATATTTAGTATATTATTATGTTAATTTGTCTATAATTGATT
>JAFCEV010000022.1 GCA_017608985.1 Candidatus Pacearchaeota archaeon | reverse complement strand
TTAAAATATAGAAAGTTGTGATAAATTATCAAAAACTTTAAAAGAGTGTTTTTCGTTTTTTAGATAATTAAAATTGGTGAATATGATGGAAGAAGAATTGAAGAAAACTCAAGAGAATCAACAAGAGACTCAAGAAGCAGTTTCTCAACCTTCTCAGTCTTCTGAACTCCCTCAAACAGCTCCTGCTGAAAATATGGGAGAAACTCCAGCATTGCCTGGAAAACCAGAAGGTCAGGAAGAAAGTGTGGGGGTTCCAAAACCAACACAGCCTGTTCCAGAGCAAGAGGCACAATTTTCCCAGCAAACGGAACAGTCTGAGAAACCTGCGGAACCTAAAGAAGAAACAGAACAAGCGCAGTAATAAAATTTATAAATTGTTTATTTTTGTAGTTTGGTATGAAAAATAAGTTAAGTTTAGCAAACTTGTAACTGCTTATGATGTCTTTTGTTACCAAGAAGAGATGGATTGTAATTATGTTATCTTTTTTAGAATGGATTTGTATGGGGCTTGATTATGGCTTTGAAAATATTCCGTGATTTTCTCCAGAAGGTGATTATGATTCTACTCTGGAATTCCCGAAGGGAAAAATACAGAAATTTTTCAATAGGCTTTATGGTGATTATTTATATAATCAACAAGTTTATATAACTAAAAAATAAAATATATTTATGGGGCGAGAAACAATTCTTGCTTTTTTGTTTATTGTGCTTGTAGCTTTGCTGCTGGGAATTTATTGGTTTGTTCCTTTTAATACAACAGAATTTTTTTCAGATTCTGTGAATTCAAATTTTAGTCTAGATTATAATTCAACAGATATGCAGTTTTATGAAAATATGAGGTTTCCTAATCCTGAGATTTCATACACTATTTATGATTGTCCTCTAAAGAAGAAAAATGATATGGAAAGGGCTTTTGAAATTCTTGAAGAGATAACAATTCTGGATTTTTATTCTGTGAGTTCAGATGGAGAAATATCTGTAAACTGCGATGAAAAAACTAAAATGGAAGAGGGTTTATTTATTGCAGGCGAAGGAGGGCCGACAGAGATAGTCAAAACAAATAATTTTAATGTGATATTCAGCGGACAGGTTTTATTGATTAGAGATTCAGAATGTCCGAATCCTAATGTAGCAATACATGAACTTTTGCATGTTCTCGGATTCAAGCATTCAGAAAATCCGAATAATATTATGTATAATCTTAGCAAATGTAAACAAACAACAGGTGATGATATTCCTCAGTTAATCGACGAGCTTTATTCTGTTCCAAGTTATGCGGATTTGTCTTTTGAAAATGTATCGGCATTTATGCATGGACGATATTTAAATGCTAATATAAGTATCAGGAACAACGGACTTAAAGATTCTGAAAACGCGAAAATAAAAATCTATGCAGACGATAAATTTGTAAAGGAGAGCAATCTCGAGCCGATGAAAGTGGGGTATGGGATTTCTCTTTCACTGTCAAACCTGATTATTAATCAGCTTAATATAAAAGAATTGGATTTTGAGATAGTTTCTGATTTTGAAGAATTGGATAAGGAAAACAACAAAATTAATTTAAAAATAAAAGAAGATTAATCGTCGAGACCTAAAGAGTCAATTTCTCTTAAAAATTCCTCGTCATCTTCCTCCTTTTCTATTAAATCGAAGTTCTCATCCATTTTTTCACCCTCATTTTATTGTTTTTTAAAAAATATGGAGTTTTTAAATATTTCTATAAAGAAAAGATTATTTGGTGAAAGTGTTTTTGGAGAAAAATCCCCGCACCAAGATTCGAACTTGGGATCTCCCGGGTGCTGCGTGCAACCGGACTGGCTTTTAGGGTTTCATCTTTATCTGTATAGAATATCCACCTTAGTAACAAACTACAGCCAGGCGCTCTAACCACTGAGCTATGCGGGGATAAATATTAGAAAATTATTTGGTTTTTAAAAGTTCTTATTTGGTTTCATTAACTTTTTTCCCAATAGTCAAACAAAGGTCCTATCACCTCTTTTCCCGAAATCTTGATAAATACAGGATATATTTCTATTTTTATTATTTCTCCTTCAATTTTCCCCTCCAGATTGAAACTATACTCTTTTGTTCCGAGAGGTTGTGGAAATTCAGAAGCAGTTTCTTTATAGGAATTTGTGCTGTTGTAAAATACAAATAAAAGGTAATTAAACTGGTGGCTGTAAGTATAAGATTTCTTAATTTTCTCTGCAACATAAGTATATATTTCTGTCAGGTTTTCTATGTCTTCTACAGGAAAATATTCTCCGTTTCCACATGTGGCAATACCTTCCATAATTTCTTCATTCACGCTGTCACCGACTCCGATAGAATAAATTGTTAGACTTGAAAGGCTTTGGTTTGCATCACATGCAGCTTGAACAGCGTCTTCTCCTGCGTCTCCTGTACTCTGTTCTTCACACTCTATGTTTGCATCTCCATCGCTCATAACAATAATTGTCTTCATTATCTCTTCTGTGGACTGACTTTCTAATTTTTCAGCAGCATCGTTTATTCCGCAACAGATGCAGGTGCTTCCGCTTGCTTCCCATGAATTAATTTTGCTGTTTAGTTCTTCTATATTATCTGTCAAATCCAAACAAGCATCTGCTTCCACTTCAGATTCGTAACCTATTAATCCAACTCTGCTGTCTTCTGATTCTAGAATTGTGTTTACAAGTTCATAATTTGCATCTTGTAGAGGACTTAATCTATCCACCCATGTTCCAGAACAGATTGTAATACAATCATTCTCTTTATCTGAGTTTACTCCATAACAGTTTGAGAGAATCCAGCTTCCTTTTAGAGTATGATAACAGCAATAGAATGATACATCTTCACAAAAACGCATACTTCCTGAAAGGTCGACTACAGAAAAAACATCTGCTTCAGCAGATTCCTGGGTCTGATTCTCTACGGTTATTGCAATTTCTCCTCCTATATTTTTTATAGTCACATTCATAATTGTTCCTTCAGACCTAATTCTTGTTATTTCAACTCTTTCACTGAAAAATTTTTGTTTATCTTCCACTAATTTTGACTGTTCAAGAACCAAATTTTTGACAACCGCCCATAGCACACCTGCAAGTACAACTGACAGAAGAACAATCAGAAAAACTGTTATAACAACAGATACACCTTTTTTATACATAAGAAAAAAATATTTTTTTATTATATAAATTTATGTTCATTTGAATTTATTCATAACTTAGATAATATATATCTCTAAATTCATATTTTAATTTTTTATTGAATCGTTCTTCAAAAAGATTGCATGAATCAATGATGTCTTTCCTCGCCTGCACAATAATTGATTTCTTTTGGTTTTTTTGGTTGCAGTATTCCTTCTAACTGATTATTCCATCCATGAATTGTGAATGTCTTCCATGTATGTTTCTTCTGTCATTGAATTGCTTGTATCATTCATTTTCATCTCTGCTTCTCTGTTCTGCCACGAAAAAAGCCTGATTTGACTGAGATTCTCTGATTTTTCCTTCTTTTTCATAAATCGCAGTCGCAGAAGGCAGTGCGAATTTTCCGAGAACACCAACTTTAGAATAAATTATATAGGAAAGAATTCTTGCTTCTCCTGCTTCTAATTTTTCGAAATGCCATTCTATAGTTCTCGCTTTTTCATTTACTCTCAGAGGTTTGTCACCACCGAATCTTTCATATATCTTTACCAAAGCTGGAAGCCTGTCAGTTACATTTACATTTTCAATATATTTCTTTGCATGCACAAACAAAGTAACTTTTAGTGCAAATTCCCCTCCTTTCGCCCTGACAAAAGAAACTTTCTTTTTCAAAACAATATTTCTTTTTGAATATTTCTTTACTAAAATAACTATTACTACAATTAATAGAATCATCAACAAAGGAAGTAGCCAATTGGTTCTGATGATTATTTCTAAAGTTTCTCCTGGTTTCACTTCTCTATTCCAGGTATAATATACACTCAACCCATTTCTGTCTACATAATCAGGTTCAGTATTAAAACTTGTAAACAATCTTGAAATAATGTTCTTTTTTATAACTGTTTCTGAATATTCCAGAGAATTTCCTTCATTAACTTTCTTAATAATTTTTGTATTTAGAATAAATCCGTATTCTTTTTTTGTTGTGGTTACTATGTTTTTTTCTACAAATTTTATAATTCCCTCTACATTTGCTTCTTTGTCTTCAACATGCATTTTTACTCTTAAAGTATAAAATCCTGCCATAAGTTTCTTGAAGTTCTCTTTGTTCAGCTGAACCTCAAAATTTTTTCTTTCATTAGGACCAAGAGAGAAACTCTCATCAAATTCAAAAAATGGAGAAGAAAATGTCGCATTTATCTGCTCAAAATTAAAATTCACTTTATTGTGGATATAAACTTCCAAAGAATTAGTCTGAGGGTCTAATTCTCCTGAGCCTACTTCAAATGCATCTGCGAGATCTATAATTTTTACTGTCAGTTTTTTTACTATTTCTGACTTGTCATTTCCTCTGATAAAATATTCAAATGTAACAAATCCTTTTCCTGCACCTTCAGAAGGATATATCTGCACCTGAACATTTTTTGTTTCTCCATTGTTTATATGCACTGTTCCTTTAGGATACATCTCTGAACCAAAAAAACTATAGAAAATAAAATCATCAGAAGCACCCAGATTAGTTATTTTTAAATCAAAAGTTGCAGGTTTGTTCAAGTCAGCAATCATAACTTCATTTTCGCTTAATTTTTCAATATTGAGATTTATTGCAGCGACTGCAGGAAGAATTAAAATCCCAACGAGCAGAACTACCAAAATTTTTTTCATATTAAAATTAATTACGATTTCTATTTAAAGATTTCTATGGTTAAAAAGGGTATTGGGAAAAAAGAATCTTTAAAGGGATTTTTTTCCTTCCAAATCAAGATAAGCTTTTGCCTGATTCAGAAATTCATCACAATCATTTATTAGTTTTTCTTCAAATTGCTCTATTCTTGAGGGAATAACCCACTTTTCATAGATGCTTCTCAGAAATTTTTTGAATGCAGTGGTTTCGAATTTTCCTTCATAATCCCTTATCAGGGTTCCTTTGACCTTGACTTCCACACTTCCCTGATTTGTCTTTATTTTCTTTCCCTGCTGGGTTGCTTCCACTTCTGTCAGCCCCAGAATTCTGAATGTAATCTTGACATGGAACTTGAAATAATCTGTTACTTTTCTTTCTCCTTCCCATTCAATATCAATGTCTTTTGTATTCCCTTTTAATTTTTCTGCATATTTTGTTTCACTAATAAGAAGCGTTGTTTCATCTGTAAGCCAGTCATAACAGAATTTGTAAAAATCTTTAAATAAAAAAACTCCGACATTTTTTATTTTACTGGAAAATATTACATCTTTTTCTGGCATAGGATATAGAAATAAATTTCATTTAAATATTTAACTAAATTAAATGATTACTGGTTATCTTCATTATCTGATTGTTTTGATTTTTCTTTTAATTCATTTTCTTTTTTATTATAAAATTCTTCTAATTTTTCTTGTTTTTTTGAGTATAATTCTTCGAATTCTTTTATTCTTTTTTCATAATATGTTTCATATCCATATGCTAGCCTAAAACAAATCCTCCAATAATGCAAATTCCTCCTAATGTCCAATTCTCTTCTTTAAAACCCAGATACACCCCTCCTAAGATACTGCCCCCTTTAATTCCTGCTAATGAGTTTATTGAGTAAACTTCTCATAACCTCTTTTAAAAATCCCTTTTATAAATTTTTCTTACAACTTTTAGTTACAGAATTAATGCAATCATATCTTTTCAGAACAGGATGCACATATCATCATGCCGTTTTCTTTATGGAGCAAACCATAAGCTCCGCATTCATCGCAGATACCTTCTACTAATGGGGCTTTTGTTTTTGATTTTTCAAGCCTCTTTAATTTTTGAGTTTCTTCTCTGATTTGAGCAAATTCCTCAAGTTCTGGATAATATTCTGGGTGAAAATTCAGGATGTCTCTTACAGTAATCATACCAACGAGTTTTTTTTCCTGAACTACGGGAAATCTGTCAAATTTCAATTTCTTCATTTTTTTTAAAACTTCATTAATTGTATCAGAAGGTTTTATTGTAGCAATTTTTTTAGGGGAAATATCAATAGCTTTTATAGAAGAAAGGTCTTTTTTTGATTTTTTTATCAGAGCCCAAAGAATATCCTGTCTAGAGATAAACCCTGCTAATTTTTTTCCGTCAACAATCAGCAGACTGCCAACCTTTTTTTTCACCATTTTTCTGGCACAATCCAGAAGATTACTTGAGGGGCTGATAGTCACAGGTTCCCTTGTCATAATGTCTGCAACCACTATATTTTTCATAAATTTAAAAGGTATTTTCTGCTTATAAATGTTATTTACCACTTTGAGATATATTGTTTATTATAATAATGCTTAAATAAAGGATTTGTGAGATAATTAATATGTCAGAGATAACAATAGACTACTCAGAAGAATTTGAAGAGAATAATTTGCCTGAGAAATCTGAATTAGGAAAAATGTTGAGAGGGATTTCATATAAACAAATCAATATTAAAAAATGACGGAAAAACCAGTTGTTTTAATGCCTGAAGATATTCAGAGAGTTATAGGAAAAGACGCTCAGAGAAACAATATTTTAGCTGCGAAAATGGTCTCAGAGGTTGTGAAAACCACTCTTGGTCCGAAAGGCATGGATAAAATGCTGGTTTCTCCTGCGAATGAAATTATTGTTACTAACGACGGTGTGACAATTCTTGAAGAAATGCAGATTGAGCATCCTGCAGCGAAAATGATGGTGGAGATTGCAAGAACACAGGAGACTGAAATTGGAGACGGAACAACTACTGCTGTTATGATTGCAGGAAAACTTCTTGAAAATGCAGAGAAACTCCTTGACAAAAAAATACATCCTACTGTTATTACAAGAGGATATAAAATTGCTGCAGAAAAATGCCAGGAGATTTTAAAAGAAATTTCATTCAGAATAGCACCTGAGATAGAGGAGAGTGAAAATCTTCTGAAGCAGATTGCTATGACTGCTATGACAGGAAAAGGTGCAGAAAGCTCTAAAGAAAAATTCGCAAATATTATTGTTGAAGCTGTGAAGCAAATTCATAGCAATGGAAAAGCAGATATTAAGGACATTAAAATAGAGAAAGTGAAAGGAGATGGGATTAAAGATACTGAACTGATTTTTGGAATTGTGTTGGATAAAGAGAAAGTTTCACATGATATGCCTAGAATTGTGAGGGGGGCAAAAATTGCCCTTGTTGATTTCCCTCTTGAGCTGAAAAATCCCGAAATTGATACTAAGGTTTCTGTGTCTTCCCCTGAAGAATTGCAGAATTTCATTGTTCAGGAAGAAAAAGTTATAAAAGACATAGTTGAAAGAGTTAAAAATTCAGGGGCTAATGTGATTTTCTGTCAGAAAGGAATTGATGATTTTGCACAATATTTGTTGTCCAAGTACGAGATTTATGCATGCAGACGGGTTGCCAGAAGTGATATGGAAAAACTTTCAAAAGCGACAGGAGGAAAAATTGTCAGCAACCTGGGTGAGCTTACTCCATTTGAATTAGGACATGCGCAGATTTTGGAAGAAGTTAGTCATGGGGAAGAAGTTTTTACTTATGTGAAAGGATGCCAGAATCCTAAAGCACTGACAATTTTAATTCACGGAGGAAGTGAGCATGTTATAGATGAAATTGAAAGAGCTTTGAAAGATGGGCTTGGTGATGTTATATGCTCTCTTAAATCAGGACTTATTGTTCCAGGAGGAGGGGCGGTTGAAATTGAGCTTGCAAAAAGACTTCGGGAGTTCGGGCAAACTCTGACTGGAAGAGAACAGCTTGCTGTTGAAGAATTTGCATCTGCACTGGAATTTATTCCTTCAACCCTCGCCGAAAATGCAGGAATTGACCCTATTGATATTTTGACAGAATTAAAATCAAGGCATGATTCAGGTGAAAAAGATGCGGGGTTGAATCTGTTCACAAATAAGATTGAAAATGTTTTAACTACGAAAATTATTGAGCCATACAAAATAAAAAGTCAGGCAATTAATTCTGCAAGCGAAGTCGCGATTATGATTTTGCGAATTGACGATGTGATTGCATCAGCTGGGAAGAAAGAGGGCATGAATTCTGCTGGAAGAATGCCTCCTTATATGGGTGGCTTGGAGTGATTAATCGAGGGAAGTTTCCAAAGCTTTTTTCTTTATATATCTTATACTTTTAATGGCTCCGGAGATAATGTTTGTCGCCAAATGAATATAAAAATATTCTGGAAGTTCTATACTGGCTCCGACAATTGTTGAAACATCTACAACACCTCCTGCTGTTACCCCTTTCATATAATTTTTCTTATCTTTTTCTGATAATTTTTTGT
>JAFCEV010000021.1 GCA_017608985.1 Candidatus Pacearchaeota archaeon | reverse complement strand
ATTATTAAGATGTGAATTGCAAATCCTTAATTTGCAAGTTAAATACTATTAATTACAATTTGAAAAAATATCTGGGATGTTAAATTAGACAAATTAATCATTTTTTAGTTAACTCATATAGAAGATGATGAATGCTCCAAGGAGGGAGAGGAGGATTGTGTTGGTTATACTTGTGGAAGTGATTTGAAATGGAATAAGAAAGGAATAGTCGTCGGTAAATGCGGAATTGAATGCAACAAAACAGGAGAAATTAATTGGTTTTTAATAGCTTTAATTGCCGGAATAGTTCTTTTAATTTTGGTAATAATTATTGTATTATTTAAAATATTCAGCAGAGAAAAAAGAAGAGGAATGCCTCCTGCACCAGATAGAAGGATTCCTCCTGAACACAGACCCGGGCCTAAGAGGGCTCCTGGACGACCGCCAGTAGTTCATCACGGGGAAATAGGCAGGCCTCCTGAAAGGAGAATTTCTCCTGGAGGTTATGCTGTTAGAAAATACCCCTCTAGATAATTTTTTAAATTATTTCTGTCACTTTTTATATATACTTAGGATGAGATGCTTTATTTCAATAAATCTTCCAAAAGAAATTAAAGAAAAGATAAAAGTAATTCAAAATAAATTGCCTGAATTCTATGGTAAAAAAACAGAACTTGAGAATTTACATTTAACTTTAAAATTTTTAGGAGAGATTGACGAACAAAAAGTTGAAGAAGTAAAGAGAAGATTAAGAAAAATTAAATTTGAAGGATTTGAAGCTGAAGTAAATGAAATTGGAGTCTTTTCTGAGAAATTTATCAGGATAATTTGGCTACATTTGACTAATTGTGATGAGATTCAAAAACTTGTTGACGACAAATTGAAAGATTTATTCGAACCTGAAAGAAGATTCATGAGCCATCTGACAATTGCCCGTGTGAAAAACATTGAGGATAGAAAAAAGTTTTTAACTGAACTGAAAAAAATTAAAATTCCTGGTATTAAATTTGTCGTTGATAAATGCTATTTGATGAAATCTGAATTGACTCCTGAAGGTCCAAAATATGTGATTCTTGAGGAATATTTTTTTGAATAATAAGAAATAATAACCTTAAATAATAGTTTTTGCATATTTATATAATTTTTTCTTGAATATATATTTTAATTAACTAATTTTTTAAAAATGTAATATTCTTTTTTGTATTTTAATGGAAAAAGTTTTATTAGAAAAACTTGTTTTTATTTTTTGTTCTGATTTTTTGAATATTCAAATAAATGACTGCCAAAAGAAGGCAAATTTTTAGGGGAGGAAATTGCAAAAAATTATTAGATTATATGGGGCAGAAGAGGATATTTTAATTTTGCTGAAGGATTATATGCAGAAATATTTTAGAGAAAGAAAAGAGAACATTGAGATTTTACTGAGTAAAAAAGGATATGAAATAGATGTAGGTTATTTTCTCAAAAAATTCCCAAGGAATTAATAATTCATTTTTCTTAAATTTATTATAACATCAGCTTTTTTACCTATAATTTTCCTAAGTTCTGTTTCAGAAGCATTGATTATATTTTGAATTGTCCTGAATTTTTTTAAAAGTTTTTGAGCTGTTTTTGGACCTATTCCAGGAAAACCTTCAATAATAAATTGAAGTTGTTCTTTTTTATTCAAAATTCTTTTTTTTGCTTTCAGAGGAAGTTCTTTTGTTTGTTTTTTTGCAAGCACAGAAATAAATCTTGCACTGTCTTGATAATTTTTTGTGAAGATTATTGGAATGTTGTATTTGAGAAGAATTGATAACAGAAAACCCCTGATGGCATTCCCATTCACACCCAATTCATCGTCGCTATAAAGTTCTTGCTCATCAATTCCTTCGACGATTAATAATCTATTTTTATATTGCTGCAATTCTTGGATTTGATTAAAAAGCCTCTTGTTTATCATTGAACTAATAAAATCATTAATTGTTTTTCTTTCAATTGCAACATCCTTTACAATATAATCTGCGACTTTTAATTCTCTAAATTTAATTTCCATCCCCAAATTTATTAATTCAGATGCGACGAGGGAATTTTTTTCCCTGTAATCCACAATTATTTTTGGTTTTTTAATTTCTTTTTGTTTTATTTTTCTTTTTTGAAAGATGTCAAATATTTGTTTCATTCTAATTTTTCCTGAAAATCTAATTTTTTATTTGTTAAATCATTTTTGATTTTATCTATTGCCGTTTTCATCCTTTTTTCCTTGTTTCTTGAGACATAATAAAATGCTTCATCCATTGTTTTTTTTGTTATAAGGAGAATCAGTTTTCCTTTCATTAATCTTGCTGTCCTTCCTGCTCTCTGAATAGCTCTTATTGCAGATGGAACAGATTCATAAAAAATAACAGCATTTACTTCAGGAATATCCAGTCCTTCTTCTGCTATGCAGGTTGCACACAAGACATTTATTTCTCCTTTTGAGAATTCATTTATAATTTGTTTTTGCTCTTTTTGACTCATTCCAGAACCGTTCTTTTTTGCCTGCCCCACAAAAATTTTTGCCTGAATTTTATTTACTTCATTAAGTTTTTTGCAGAGCACAGAAGCAGTGTTCCTGAATTGTGTAAAAACGATTATTTTTGTTTTGAGATTTTCATTTATTTCTCTTTTCACAATTTTTATACTCTCTTCAATTTTAGGATGCTCTTTTCCTTTTGTTAAAAGTTCATAGGAGCGCATATAAACAAAATTAAATTCAGGTTTTGCGACCAATTTTATGATTCCTTTGCTTTGTTTTTTTGTTGCTTGTTCGAATAATTCTTTTATATATCTGTTAAAACTGGCAAGAGTTTGTGTTTCTAAAAGTTCAAGTGCATGTTGGATTTTTATTGCTTGAGCACAAGCGCTTGCACCGAGCATATAATTAAAATTTCTATTTCCTCTTCCTAAACTTGTCACAAGTTTTCTCTGAAGTTCTATTAGTTTTGTTTTTGACGGCAGACCCCACAAAATCTTTCTCTTTTTCAATTCTGTGATGTATTTATTTAATAATTTTAACAAAATATGCTTAATTTCTTCAAATTCAGGAGGAAATTTAATCAGTATTTTTTCAAATTCCAGTTCCTGAAGGAAGGGTTTTACATCTTCACTCTCTCTTGTCCTTAATTCCACAGTTTCTATAGAAAGATTTCTGCATATTTCCTTTATTTTTGAAGATTCGCTTCCGGGTGAGGCTGTCAACCCAATAATTCTGGGATATTCTGCCTGCTCCTGATATTTTTTTGCTATAAAATTATAATCATAATTCTTTATGCACCTGTGAGCTTCATCTTCTATGAGAAGACAGACTTCTCTTAAATTATATAATCTATTTTTTAAGTCATTAGCTACACACTGCGGCGTTGAGAAAATTATGTCAGCCGTTTTCCAGATTTTTTCTCTTTTTTCTGCTTTGACAGCTCCTGTGAATAATTGAAGATCAGCGAATAATTCTGGAAGATGTTTTTTAAAAAATTCCAGATGCTGTTCTGCTAATGGTTTTGTTGGAGCAAGAAAAACAACTTTTTGTCCTGGAAATTCCTCCATTCTTTTTATAGATAACATCAGAGCAATGAGGGTTTTTCCCAAGCCTGTCGGAAGCACAACTAAACAGTTCTTTTTCACACAACTTTCAAAAATTCTCTGTTGGTATTCTCTCGGAGTAATTTCTTCTAAAAATTTCATTAATATTAATTATAGAAATCTTATTAAATAATTTATTATTAACTATTATATGAATAAAAAGAGAGTTTGAATTATTATTTGTTTCTTGTTTATATTAATCTTTAATTATCTCTTTTTTAGTGAATAAATAGTAAGAATAACTGCACATAAAATGAGTGACAATCCAATTAAAGGTAAAATGTTAAAAGAATTTCTTGTATTGAGCACAGCGTTTCCTGTTATATTTTTACTTAAAAATAAAAAACCACTTACTAAAGCAACAACTGCAAAGATTGCGCTTACTCCTCTTCTTTTGAAAAAACTTTCTTTTTTCATATTTTTTATTGAATTTTTATTTAAATTTTTATGGCAGCAAAAATGCATACCCCAATCCGATTAAAGTGAGCACAGCCAGGAAACTCCATATTACTAAATTGCCGAAAAATATTTTATTTCCATCCAATTCAGATAGGGGAAGTAGGTTGAAAAATGCATAATATATATTAAGTCTTGCAAAAAGAGGAAATCCGAGAAGATATCCTGCTACTGCAGCTGCGAGATTTAAAAATATTCCTGCTGCGGCAATTAATCCAAGATGATATTCTGTCATTTCTGAATATGAATATAAGCCATGTCTCTTTGCAGTTCTATAGATTTTCGGTTTCACATCAAAAATCAGGCATGCCATCCAGACAAAACTGTTTATTGGGAAAAAAATGATTTTTGAAATAATCGGTAAAAACGCTCCTGCAGGAAAACTTCTTTTGAAGTATTGGTGTTTCTTGACTCCAAATCTTCTGAGTTCCCAGATTTTTATTTCTATTTCAGAGTCCAGGTAAAAACTCACAATTTTTTTTGCAGCAATATTTATTCCCAGAATAACAAAAACTGAGAGAAGGCAGCAAAAAAATATTTTCCAACTTTCTATTAGAGTTATGGAGAATGTAAGGATGATTATTGTAATCAAGACAGCGATAATTTCTTTTTTGTTTAACATAGTTTAATCAATATAAGGATTTTTATAAAGTTTGTTATATATTTCTATATATGGAAAAATATTTAAATAAGATTGTTATTCTTTCATCATGAGAGTAAGAAAAATTACAGATACTATAGGACTAAAGGTTTATACAGATTCTGGAGATTTTTTTGGAGAAATAGAGGAAGCCAATCTTCACGAAAATAAGGTTGATGGATGGAGAATAAAAGTAGGAGGAAGCGTTGTCTCTTTAATTGGAGGGGCAAGAGGAGTCATCATTCCTCATCAGTTTGTGAAAGCAATAAGTGATGTTGTTATCATAAATAAATCTGCTCTTCCTAATCCTGAATCAGATTTAGAAGAAGTTCCAGAGGATTTAGTATAAAAAGATGGCTGCCGAAACAATACTACAACACGAAATTCTGACTAAATTTGTCTATCCTTTTTTGCTGATTTTTTTTATAGTTTTTGCAGTGCTGGAAAAGACAAAGATTTTAGGTGAGAATAAGAGACAACTCAATGCTTTGATTTCTTTTGTTATTGGTTTGATTTTTGTGGCTGCGGTTTTTCCAAAGATAGTTGTCGGAAATCTAATTTTGTTTTTAACGGTGGCACTTGTTGTAATGTTTGTGGTTTTATTGCTTTGGGGTTTTGTTGCAGGAGGAAAAGAGGGATTTGAAATTTCAAAAGGATTAAAGACTTTTTTAATGGTAATTATAGGAGTAGCAGTTGTTATTGCTCTATTTTGGGCATTAGGGGTTGGAGAAAGTTTTTTTACTTTTTTATTTAAGAGCAGCTGGAGCAATGCTTTTTGGACTAACTTTCTTTTTATTGTTGTAATTGCTCTTGCTCTGGCATTTATGCTAAAAGGTGCAAAAGAAAAATAGTTTCGAAACATATTTAAATCTGTTTTCATAAATCTTAATATGGTTGGAATATTGGTGTTTTTGGCTTCTTATGGTTATTTTGAAGGAGGAGCACTTGGAAATTTGCTAAATATATGGGAGCAGGCAGGAATTTTTAGTTACGCTATTCCTTTTCTTCTAATTTTTGCACTTATCTTCGGGATTTTAACCAGGATGAATATATTCAAAGACAACAAGGCAATAAATGGAATAATTGCTCTTGCAGTTGCTCTAATGGCTTTGCAGTTTCCTGTTGTTCCGAGATTTTTTGCTGAATTATTTCCTGCACTTGGAGTCGGGCTTGCAGTTATTCTGGTAGTATTAATTATTTCAGGATTATTTATAGATCCTAATAATAAAGGATGGATGGTTGGATTGATGGTGGTATCTGTGATAGTTGTTGTTGCAGTTTTGGTAAGTGCTTCCCGGAGTCTTGGATTTGTGTTTGGTTCTTGGTGGAGATATAACTGGCCGACATTGATAGGGATATTGGTTTTTATAGGGTTAATAATTGCTATAGTAGCAAGTTCAAAACCATTGAATCCTCAGCCACAGGTAAATTCTCCTTTAGCACAGGCTTTGCGTGGGGCAATAGCAGGCAATCAATAATTATTCCTTTTTCTTAGAAGCAGTTTTCTTTTTAGAATTTTTTGAAGTTGTTTTTTTATGCGGATGGGAAATATGTTTTTTGGCTAATTCTGGAATCATTTTAGTAAATGAATCCTGCATCATATTCATTTCTTTTTTTATATTCTCAATTCCTCTTCCATAAGAACCTATTCTTTCAAGAATTGCACTTTGCAGTTTGTCTGTGAGAGTTTCTATTCTTTCCAATCTTTTAGATAGAAATTCTATTTTTGTTTCTGCGAGTGTTTTGAAGTCATTCAGTTCTTCTAATTGCTTTTGCATTTTTCGTATTTTTTCAGAGAAAACCTGTCCTGCAATTTCAATCATCATATCTGTATTTGTTTCAGGATAATACTCTCCATATCCTTCTTGTGGGTAAAACTCTTGTGCGTAAGGGTAAGATTGCTGTCCCCCCCATTGCTGTTGCTCTTGCTGGGGTTGTGGTGTGTAAAATTCTTCTTCCTGATAATTCTCAATTTCTTCAGTTTTAGGATATGGTGCTGGGGGTTGCAGAGTTTTTTGTGAAGTTTCTGTTTGTCCCTCAATAATTGAAGGCTCCATTTCATTAGGTTTTTCGTGTCCTACAGCTTCTTTAATTTTTGATTGGTTTAGAGCATCGTTTATTGCTTTTGGAGCAATTCCTTGTTCCTGTAATCTGTTTACGATTTCATCTTCGGCTATTCCCTGATTTCTCATCTGTGTTACCTGCTCTAAGACTCCCATATAAGATTATAGTTTTATTTGTTTTTTAATTTTTCTGAATTTTTCTTTCTGACGAATTCAAGAGGCTGAAACATTTTTGCCTGTTTTGAAAGAATTTCTAAATCTTCTTTTCTTGCAAATTGTGAAAATTCTGCAGAGGCAGTCTCTAAAAAAGATTTCATTCTTGTGATGTTCTGCTGGATTATTTCAACTTCTTTTTTTAGTTCAAGAATCTCTTCATGAGTTTTTTCCTTGGTTTCTATTAGATTTTCACCAATTAGGAGAAGTCTGTCTTTTAATATTCTCTGCTTCTCCTCCAGACTTCTTATTCTTGTGTTAATTCCCATAAATTCCTGCTCAACATAATTTCCCTCTTCTTCAGCCATACAAGAATAATGTCAGAGCAGTTTAAAATTGTTGTGATTGAGAAATTAAACAATAAAATAATTCCAATATGTCTTTGTGAATTGCTTAACACATAAAAATTATTAAACCCTTTATGCTTTTTTTCTTTATGCCAATTAAAGAGAGGAAGCCGTTATATTCTTATGAAGTTCGGAGACAAGGAGGAGAAGACATAGCTTATATAAATTATCTCGGTGCTCCTTATGTTCCTGATATTGCAGATTCTCAAGAAGTAATGGAAAGGACTATGGATATTCTTATTGAAAATCCAAATCTGTCTAGAGTAGTTTTTGTGCAGCAGAAAAATTACAACTATGATTTTGAGGAGACTTCCCTGATTTTGGAAATTGCGCAATTATATGTTTATCTTGTTAAACAGGAAAAAGTTTTGTCCCAGTCCAGGCTTGTTACAAATAAAGAGGAGATGTTCTCACAGAGATATAATGAAATTTTTTCTTTTCTGGTTTCACTGAAACAAGACCCTATCGCAGCATATCATGAATTAAAAGCAATTCTCATCCGTGCAAAAATTAATCTGGAAAAAGCAACAGAGCAATATAAAACAGACTACTCGAATTATGTGGCACTTCTGGAAAAAATTCTTGAATTATTTGAGAAAACTAAATTAATCCAAATAGCGTTTCCTTATATTGGCGATTATTCTGCAGGTGACAGGCAGATTTATCATAAATTTTTCAAGCCAGATGTAATCCCGAATTTTACTTTTACAAGATTGGTTTCAGATTTACCAGAAGATGCAGAGATAATTGACCAGTATAAAATTTTCAATGAGGAATATGATGAATCTGTTGTAACTATTCTGAAAAAGAAAAACGAATCAAAATTAATTTATCATCTTGTTCCTCCTGAGAATACTTTGGAAGAATCTCATAATATGCTTCTGAATCTTGCAAGAGGTGTTTTAATTGAGCATCAGCCACGAGCAGAAGAGTTTACAGATACAGAAAGGACAAGGCAGGTTTTCTTTAATATTTCCAAAGATTTGCTAAATGATCTTGCTCAGGCAAAAAGAATTAATCTGGATTATTCTGATTTGAATAAGCTTGCTACTATTCTTGTAAGGCATACTATTGGTTTTGGATTGCTTGAAGTTTTGCTGCAGGATAAAAAAATTCAAGATATTTCTTTGAACTCCCCTATTCCTATGACACAGATTTTTATCAGGCATCAGGATTATGACGAGTGTCTGACTAATATTCTCCCAAGCCAGGAAGATGCTGATTCCTGGGCTGCAAAATTCAGAATGATTTCAGGAAGACCTCTTGATGAAGCAAATCCTATTCTGGACACTCAACTTGAAATAGGGAAAATCAGGGCGAGAATTGCAATAATCCAGCAACCTCTTTCTCCTGCAGGACTCGCATATTCTAT
>JAFCEV010000020.1 GCA_017608985.1 Candidatus Pacearchaeota archaeon | reverse complement strand
CTTAAAATAGCATAAAGCTAAAATGTGAATGTGAAAGTCATGTGATTATAATAATTGTGATATCTTTCTAATATAAATTAAAGTTTGGGGAAGTTTTTAAAGGTTACTAAACTCCCTCTCCTCAAACCTCTTCAAAGTATAGAACTCTTTTAATCTGCCTAATTTTTCATATAATTCCATTAATCTATTCTTAATCTCTTTTCTCTCTGAATCAGTTATATTCATTTCTAATAATTTTTCATATATCTTTGCAGCAGAGTTTCTCTTCAATTCTTTTTCATAAATTTCTGCCTGTCTCTTGTAAAAATCTTTAACAGCAAATTGGATTTCTCCTCTTTCTGTGGCATTTGCTTCTCCCATCGCCTTTCTCACAGCATAATCTGCCTGATTAAAATAACCTGCTTTTATATAGTGTTCAGTTGCCTTGACAAAATATTTTATTTTCTCTGAAAAAGCGATTGATATGTCTGCCAGTCCTTCATACATTTTAGCAACATCATTGAACATTTTCAATCTTTCATAGATTTCAATTAATTTGAGATAAACAAATTTTTTTGTGTCCCTGTGAAGTCTTTCTCTCAGGAGTTTGTTTAAATAATCAATCTGCACAAACTCTCCTTTTCCATAAAGTTTCTCTTCAATATCAGATTTAGATAATTCACTTCCAAGCATAAATAATTGAATAATTAGAAGTATTTAAGAATTATTGAGGTTTAGAGGTATTATTATTTTGGCTTTTTTGTTTAAAATAGAAATTTCCATAATAAGGCTCTGTTTTTCCGTATAATTTGTTAGTCTCAGAATATGGACCAAAAATATCTACAACTTTTTTTAAATAATAATTTTCGGTATCAGCATTTAAATTTAATTCCTTTAAGTCATAAATTGCATCTTCTTCTATAAGATGTAAAAAATCTCTCATGCTTCCATAGGAGTTATCAGCTTCATAAAGAATGTCTAATAAATCTTTCTTTAAATCAGAAATTATTTCTTCTGCTTTTGTTAATGCCTTGTTTTTTTTCATATCGTTTTAGATAAGATTTATTAGATATTAGAACTATTCTCTGAAGTCAATCACTTCTTCTTCACAATCTCAATGCACATTCCTGCAGCAACAGTTGCACCAGCATCTCGAACTGCAAATCTTGAAGTATAAGGATTATCTTTTTGAGTTTCTAAAGCCAAATGTCCTACAGGTTTTATTCTGACTTTGGCAACATCTCCATTCTTTAAGAAATCAGGATTTTCCTTAATAACTTGTCCTGTTTTTGGATCTATTTGTTCTATTAATTCTACAAACTGACAAGGAACCTGTGCTGTGTGAACATGGAATACAGGAGTATATCCTTTTGCCAAAACAGTTGGGTGATTGATGACTGCAATCTGTGCTATGAATTCCTCCACAATTGGGATTGGATTCGCAGCTTCACAGATAACATCTCCTCTTGCAATATCCTTTTTACCTACTCCTCTGATATTAATTCCAACATTATCTCCTGCCTGAGCTTCTGACATTTGCTCATGATGCATTTCAATAGTTTTAACTTCACCCTCAACTCCTTCACCTGTTCGTCCAGGAAGTACTTTAACTTTTTGTCCGACTTTCATAATTCCTGTTTCAATTTTTCCAACAGGAACAGTTCCAATTCCTGTAATTTCATAAACATCCTGGCAAGGCATTCTCATTGGCAAGTCTGTAGGCAATTCAGGTGCAGGGAACAAATCAAACTGCTCCAAAATTGTAGGTCCTTTATACCATGCCATGTTTTCAGATTTTTTTGTAATGTTATCATTTTTTAATCCTGAGCATGCAATAAAAGTAGTCTGATCTGCTTTGATACCGACTTGGTTTAACAAGGCAGACACATCTTCTTTAACCTTATTGAATTTGTCTTCCTTATATTCAACAGCATCCATTTTATTAACTGCAACACACAAATTCTTTACACCCATTGTTCTTAAAAGCCACAGATGTTCTGTTGTTTGTGGCTGAACACCAGCAGGAGCAGCAATAACCAAAAAAGCAGCATCTGCCTGTGAAGCACCAGTAATCATGTTTTTGACAAAGTCCCTGTGTCCAGGAGCATCAATAATTGTAATCTGCCATTTTTGTGTCATAATTTTTTTATAAGCCAAATCAATTGTAACTCCTCTTTCTCTTTCTTCTTTAATCTTGTCCATAATATATGCAAATTCAAAACCGGGTTTTCCATGTTTTTCAGCCTCATCCTTTAATTTTTTCATCTCTTGTTCAGAAACAAGTCCTGACTGGAACATCAGTTGTCCGACTATTGTTGATTTTCCAGCATCGACGTGCCCGACAAACACAACATTCATATTTGGTTTTTCCTTTGCCATGAGATTTTTTACCTATTTTCTTATTTAAATCTTGTGGTTCAGAAAATCAAAAAGATTTTCTTTTGCCATCTTAAATATAAATTTTCATTAAGAAAATTTTAATATTAATTTAATAAAATTTTAGTTTATAAATCTTTTGGATGAAAATCTTCATATTTAATTGTCTTTTCCAGTTTGTTTTCTTTTTCTAATTCCTCAGATTGTTCTGTTTTTGCTTTTCTTTGTTTAAAAGGATTCCACTCTTTCGTTGATATACCTTGTTGAACATAATAACCTATTAGTAATTTACAAGATATTGCAGCAGAAAGATAAATCGCTTGAAAAGAAAGTTTTCCAATGGCTTTCCAGTCTTCTTTTTTTCTTAGATTATAATAAGGAAATGGTTTTTCCTTTCTTTTTTTAACTTCCCCGAAAATAACAGAGACTAACCCAATTCCTGGAATAGCCCCTAAAATTTTATAAGTTCCTATTTTTTTCCAATTCATTAATCTTTTTCATAAAAAATCCTTTATAAATTTATTCAAAATATTTAATAATCTTCTTTTCTTTTAATAAAAATGGAATTAACAATAATTCAGCAGTTGATTTTGGGAATTGTTCAGGGAATAACAGAATGGCTGCCAATCAGTTCAAGTGCGTTTATGACATTCATTATGGCGAACTTTTACGGAATAACAGATATCGGTGTTCTGATACAAACTGCTCTGTTTTTTCATCTGGGAACTTTTCTTGCTGCTCTAATTTATTTTAGAAGAGATGTCTGGAATTTAATAAAAGCGATTTTTAGATTTAAAAAAGCAGAACCAGAAACCCAGGAAATCTTAAAATTTATAATTATAGCCACACTAATCAGCGGAGCAATTGGATCGGGGATTCTCATAGGATTAAAGAATTTTGCTCCACAATTAGAGATTACAGGAAAAACAATTACTTTTGCAATAGGTTTGTTATTGTTTTTTACAGGGATTATACAATTAAAAGTAAAAACAAAAGGATTGAAAAAAGAAAGAGAGATTAGAAATAAGGATTCTGTTTTACTCGGAGTTGTTCAAGGAATTTCAGCACTTCCAGGAATTTCCCGTTCAGGAATAACTGTTTCAACTTTGCTATTGAGAAAGTTTGATGATACCTCTGCACTTAGATTGAGCTTTTTACTGAGCCTGCCTATAATTCTGATTGGAAATATAGTTCTTAATCTGGAAGATATGGTGTTCTCCTCTACAGCAATTTATGGAATTCTGGCTTCCTTTGTCTTTGGAATTTTGACAATTGCAACTTTGATGAAGTTATCAAAAAAAATCAATTTTGGATGGTTTGCTTTAATCTTTGCTATGCTGATGATGGCGAGCATATTGATATAAATAACTTAATATACCAATAAGATATCATATGGGAGGAAAGTTTTGATTTAGAAAACTTTTTTTATTTTCTTTTCATATTTTGGATTTGGTTTATTTCCATCAACTTTTATAGAAACTTTATAATTATGCCCCTGGTAACTAATATTTGCAATATATTGTTTTAAATTTTTATTATAGACAAGAGTGTTATCAAAATTTCTGTGGGATATGTTGGTTATTGATTCTATATCTGCTCTTATAACAAAATTTAATTTTTCTATCATCTCAATTAATTTAGAAGATTCTTTTTGATGATTTTTATTATTGAACATAAATTTTTTAATGGATTTGAAATTTAAAAAAATTGTTGTAATAGAATTACTGATTCTCAGCCAGTCCTTTTCGTTCTCTTATCTTCCTAATAACCTCAGCCTGCATTCCTGCAGGGACTTTTTCAAATTCCTGATCCAGCAATGCAGAAGTTCCTCTGCCTTCTGTTGCACTTCGTAAATCATTGCTCCATCCTAACATTTCAGCAACTGGAAGTTTTGCCTTTATTTTTGTAATTGTTCCTTCCTGATCCATGCTAATCATCTGTCCTCTTTTGCTTCCGACTAATTTTGTAATTGCTCCCATGAATTTATCAGGAACTTCAATAATATGGATTTGTAAAGGCTCAAAAAGTGTTGCTCCTGCAGTCTTGGTTGCTTCTCTTATACCTTCTCTTACAGCAGGATAAACCTGTGCAGGCCCTCGGTGAATAGCATCTTCATGAAGTCGGATATCAGTAAGAGATACTTTCATTTTCATACATGGCTCTCGTGCTAAAGTTCCCTGGTCCATAACCATCTCAAAAGCATCTAAAACCATTTCAATAACTTCTCCAATATGAACCTCTCCTCTTGTTTCATCAAGGAATATATTTCCTTTGTAAATATCCCTTACATTTCTTATTGTGTCTCCGTCCCATCCTAATTTAGATAACACATCAAATACTGCAGAACTTTTTTTCTTCACTCTTGTTTCTGGCAAAGCTCCGCTTCTTATTGCTTCATAAATATTATCTTCTAATGGCTGGACTTTCAGATAAAAGCTATTGTGCTTGTTCGGACTTCTTCCTTCTTTTGTTTCTGATTCTTTTGTAACTGTTTCTCGGTATACAATAATTGGAGGAGATGTTTTGACATCCAGTCCTTTTTCAGATTTAATTCTGTTTTCTATAATTTCCAAGTGCAGTTCTCCCATACCAGATATCAGGCTTTCTCCGGTCTCTTCATTGATTTCAATTTTAATGGACGGGTCTTCTTTTGCAACTTGTTTTAATGTTTCAATAAGTTTTGGAAGGTCTGCTGCTTTTGTAGCTTCAATGGATTTTGTAACAACAGGTTCAAACAAATGCTTAATTGCTTCAAGAGGTTCCATTGGTTCTCTGCTGACAGTCTCACCTGCAAAAGTGTCTTTTAATCCAACAACACCAATAATATTTCCGGCACTAACCTCATTGACAATAATCCTTTGCGCTCCTTTGTAAACAGAAACCTGCTGAACTCTGACTTTTCTCTTTGCAAGATTCATATAAACCTCATCTCCCTGCTTAATAGTTCCTGAAAATAACCTTCCAGCAGCAACTTCTCCTGCATGTTTGTCAACAACAATTTTAATAGGCATAAAAACAGGAGACCCTTTTGAATCACAGTTTATCAGAGCTTTTCCTATTTTAGAATCAAGATCTCCATGCCAGATTTTTGGAATCCTGTATTTTTGAGCTTCAACAGGATTAGGGTGATGCTGGACACTCATCTCTAAAACAACTTCATGCAAAGGAGCTTTTTTTGCAAGTTCTTTTTGTTTTTCATTTTGATATGCTTCAATTACATCCTTGAATGTAATTCCTTTCTTTTTCATATATGGAAAACTTAATGCCCAGTTATGGAATGCGGAACCAAAGGCAACACTTCCTTCGCCAACACCAACCTTCCATTTTTCTTTGTATTCTTCAGGAGCAATGTTTTCAATTAATTCATTAACATGTTCAATAATAGATATGAATTTCTTTTCCATTTCTTTAGGAGTCAGCTTTACTTCCTTGATTAATCTGTCAACTTTATTTATGAAAAGAACAGGTTTTACTAATTCTTTTAGTGCCTGTCTTAAAACAGTTTCAGTCTGAGGCATAACTCCCTCAACAGCACAGCACAAGACGATGCATCCATCAACAGCTCTCATTGCACGTGTAACATCTCCTCCAAAATCCACATGTCCAGGAGTATCAATTAAATTAATCAGATAATCTTCTCCTCCAACCTTGTGAATCATACTTACAGAGGCAGAATCAATTGTAATACCTCTTGTTGCCTCATCTTCGTGAAAGTCAAGTTTAAGAGCTTTTCCTGCTTCTTCTTCGGACATCATTCCTGCACCTAAAAGTAGATTGTCAGAAAAAGTTGTTTTTCCGTGGTCAATATGTGCTGCAATTGCTATGTTTCTGATATTAGACTGCTTTTCCATAAGCTTCCAGATTTTTTTTGTTGTATCGTCTGCGATTTTAATTTCCTCAGAAATTTAATATAACTTAATTGGGAATTTGATTTAAAAATCTTTTTGATTTTTTGTTGATATTTTAATTAAGGAATCAGTTTTAAGGTTTTGGAGGATTAATTGTAAAAAGCCTCAGTTATTCTTTCCTCATACAAATTTTTCAATTTTTCATAACCTTCTTTAATGTTCTCTATCTTCTCTTTTGAATTGTTTATCTTATTATATTGTTCTTCTAATTCTTCACATTCTTTTGGAAGACATACTTTAACAAATAGTTTTTGCTCATATTTTATTCCAGAAACTTTTATTACATAACTATTTGTAGAATCATCAAATCCAATTATATTAATTTCATTCTTTTTTCTTGCTTGACTAAATATACCTGTACCAATGCAAACAACAAATTCTAAGCTGTTTAATTTATCCACAACAGGAACCAATTCTCTGGGCATATTATGTTTTTTATTACTATTTTTATTTTGTAACCTAATTGTGTCTCTTGATTTTTCTTTAGACATTTTAATTTTCTCCTTTGAATTTGATTTGAATCATTTCTCTTTTATATATTATTTTTTCTCTATCAGATTCAGAAAAATTATCCATTTCAAAACCATATTTAGGTAATTCTTCGATAGCAAGATACTCTTTCAAAAGAGAGCATCCAAATTCCTTATATCCTTTGACAATTGCAAATACTTTTCCTATCTCTATTCTGGCACCGTTTGAATATAACAAATTAATTCCTTTCTCAGTCTTGTTTTTATCTATGAAAGATAAATTTGCTGAATCAAGTTCTTTCTCTAATTTGTTCATTGATTTTGACATGGTTTTTTCATAAAGAAATCATTTATAAGTTTTGTTGTTAGAAGAATTCTAAAGAGAAATTAATTAACGAGCAGAATCAGCCTGCGCTTCTGCTTCCTTCTTCTTTTTGATTGCAAAACTTTCACCATTATTTTCAGAGGCTAAAATTATTTCTTCTGCAAGAGCCTGGAAAAATTTTTTCTTTTTTCCAAATGCTTTTTCTGAAGAGCCGTGAACAATATGTTTTAATGCCAGATTAACTCTTCTCAAAGGTGAAACATCAACTGCCTGAGGATATCTCGCACCTCCATATTCAATAACTGTAACTTCATCTCTTGGAGCAGAGTTCTCGATTGCTCTGACTAAAACCTGGACAGGATTTTTTCCTGTCTTTTTTTCAATAATCTTAAATGCTTCAAGGACAATTTTCATGTTCTGTGTGTATTTTCCAGTTGCTCTTCCAATAACTTTGTGTTTTTTACCTCGATGTCCTGCAACAGCAACTCTGTTCATCAATCTTTCAACAATATTTATTTTTGTCTGCCCAAACTTTTGAAAATTCCTTCCATATTCTTTTAAAATTAATTTTGGCTGTAGATTAATGACATTTTTTAATCCAGGATCTTCTGTTTTCACTTCAGAAATATCATACAAGTCAAATATTTTAAATTTAGGAATTATTTGTTGTTCTGTCATCTTTAGTTAAAATTTTTTCTAATTCATTTATTTTTTCAACATCATCTGAAATAATTTCAAGCATTGCATTATATGGTTGTATTATTGCCTTTTTTCCTTCTGGTAATTGTATTGTTGCATTGTAAATATTTCCATATTTATTAAAAAATTCTATAATTTTTCCTATATTTTGTTTTTCAGTATAAAGTGCTTTTTGATTTTTTTTAATCATCTTCTACCTTTTTCAATCTTGCCTTTAACTAGTCTAGCTAAAGGTTGGTCATTTACTTGAATAACTTGAAATCTAACTCCAGGAATATCTCCTTTACTTCTCCCTTGTTTTCCACCAATTCTTTCAATCATAACTTCGTCGTGTTCATCAATAAATTTTTGTGCAAGATTTCCAGGAATAAAAGCAGTAACTTGTTTTCCATTTTTCTTAAGCTGAACTCTGCAGCATTTTCTCATTGCTGAGTTTGGCTGTTTTGCCTCTTTTTGAACTTTTTGTAAAACAATTCCTTTTGCTTGATTAGCGCCTTCTAAAGGATCTGATTTAGCATAAAGATTTAGAGTTCTCACTTTATATTTCCTGTCTTTCCATCGGAATTTCTTTCTCGTCTTCTTTTGTTTTATTGCTGAGTTTAATCCCATCTTTAACAATTAATCGAGAGAAAATTGATTTATAAAGATTTCTTAAACAATCCTAAAATCCCTTTTAAAAAAATTATTTGCTATTTTCTGCATTTCTAAAAGTCTTCTCTTGTTTCTTCCAATTAATGCAGCCTTGCTCTGACTTCCTGCATTCAAAACAATTTCATCAGCAGTTACTTCTAAATCCTTAAATGTGACAGGACTCACGATAGCAGAGATAAAATCTTTTATGTCTTGTATTCCTTTTGGTGCAGGAATAACTTTAATTTTTTTTCTGAGAATTTTATTAAGCTCTTTTATGTTTTTTCCGTTTTCCCCCACAGCTTTTGAAACAAGTCTTTTTGGAACACAGAAAACCAATGTTTCGTTATATTTAAAACAA
>JAFCEV010000019.1 GCA_017608985.1 Candidatus Pacearchaeota archaeon | reverse complement strand
AGCCATGGACTCTCCCGCTTTTTATACAGAATCGGATGATAAATCCTTTTGCTGCAGGATTGTATAGTTTTTTAATAGATGGAGCAAGAACTCTTTTAGTAGCAGGAACCAGAAGTTCAGGTAAAACCTCTTTGCTTGGAAGTCTGATGCTGGAAATTATTCCTAAATTTAGGGTGATAGTAATAGAAGATTCTCTGGAATTACCTATAGAAGCATTGAGAAAATTGAAGTATGATATTCTAAGGATGAAGGTTCGTTCTGCATTGCTGAAAACAACTACAGAAATTTCTGCAGATGATGGGATAAGGACAAGTCTGAGATTAGGGGATAGTTGTTTGATAATAGGGGAAGTCCGGAGTGTAGAGGCAAAAGCTCTTTATGAGGCAATGAGAGTTGGTGCTTTGGCAAATGTAGTTGCAGGAACAATTCATGGAGCTTCTCCTTATGGAGTTTTTGACAGGGTAGTGAATGACTTGGAAGTTCCTGCTACTAGCTTCAAGGCTACAGATATAATTACTATCTGCAATCCTATAAAATCTCCTGATGGGTTGCATTCATGGAGAAGAGTTCTTCAGATTTCAGAAGTGAGAAAACACTGGAAAGAAGATCCTGCAGAGGAAAAAGGATTTGTAGATTTGCTGAAATATAATGTGGAAAAAGATGAACTTGAGCCCACAGATGATTTAATTAACGGGGACAGCGAAGTTATTAAGGAGGTTGCAGCAAATGTTAGGGGTTGGGCAGGAAACTGGGATGCTGTTTATGATAATATTTTGTTAAGAGCAAAAATAAAAAAAGAAATTGTCGAGACAGCACAGAAAACAGGATATAAAGAAATTTTAGAAGCTAATTTTAATGCACTTTCTAATCATGCTTTCCACAGAATTTCTGATGAAGTCAGTCAGGAAATTGGGTTGCCTCTTAGTTCAAGGGTTTTTCCAGAATGGCAAAAGTGGTTGAATAAGGAAATAAAGAAGAAGAGGATTTAGATTCTTTTTGTTTCATTCTCCAAACATTTATTAATTCATTTTAATTACTTTTTCTATATACAATAAAAGAGAGAGTGAAAATGCCGAGAGGAGTTCCTTACAGAAAACCCAGTGTAGATGAGATTCTGCAAAAACATAGTGCGAGAATTGAAAATCAAATGAAGGCATCTAATTTTGAGACAGGGAGTTATAGCAAAGAATATGTCAAATTTAAGAGCGAGTATGCTTCTGATTTGAGCGGGTATGAGAAGTGGTGTCATAGTGTAGGAAATGTAATAAAGCTAAAAGTTTCAGAAAAAGATAAAGAGAAAATTCAGAAGCATTTGGAAATTGCGCATCTCGATGTTGAGCCATGGCAAGCACTGACTCTTGCAGTGGTGGCTTTTCTGTCTGTTTTTATTCTCGGACTTCTTATTTCTGTGGCAGTTGTTTTAATAAAAGGTAGCATAGTTGCTTTTCCTATTCTATTTTTTCTTTTGATAGTCTTTGTTTCAATATTTCTTTTTTATTTTGTGAATAATTATCCTGCAAGACTCGCAACAAAGTGGAGACTCAAAGCTTCTTCACAAATGGTTCCGGCAATTTTATATTTGGTAGTTTATATGAGGCACACACCTAATCTGGAAAAAGCAATAGCATTTGCATCTGAGCATCTGCAGCCCCCTCTTTCTCTCGACTTCAAAAAAGTTTTTTACAATGTGGAAATAGGAAAATTTTCAACAATTAAGCAGAGTCTGGACAACTATCTGGAATCTTGGAGAGATTATTCCACAGAGTTTATTGAAGCATTTCATCTGATTGAAGGAAGTTTATTTGAGCCTGACAATAACAGAAGGATAGCTATTTTGGAGAAGTCTCTTCAGGTTGTTCTTGACGGAGTTTATGACAAGATGCTGAAATTTACCCATAATGTGAGGAGTCCTTTGACAAATGTTTATATGCTTGGAGTTGTACTTCCCACACTTGCTTTGGCTCTTTTGCCTCTCGCCTCTGCAATGCTTGGAGGAGCTTTGACAGTTTATCATGTTTTTATTCTTTTCAATCTTCTTGTTCCATTCCTTGTATTTTATCTTACTGACAAGATTTTAATGTTGAGACCAGGAGGATACGGAGAATCAACCCTGCTTGAAAGAAATCCTTTATATTTTAAATATAAAAGCAAAGCACCTTATTTCAAGGCATTTATGATTTGTCTTCCATTTTTAATAATAGGGCTGTTGCCTCTTATTTTTCAATACACTCCTGTTCCTGAACTTCTCGGACTTCAGAAAGATTATAGTTTTTCTCAGTTAGGGCTAGGTGTGTTTGGTGATGGCATGCTTTTTGATTTTAAAGAAAGTGGTGCAGGACCTTTTGGAATAGGGGCTTTGATTCTGGGGTTGTTTATTCCTATTGGGTTTGCGTTGTTTTTTTCAATATCTTTCAGAGAGAAAACTCGGGAGTTGATTAAGGAAAGGAAAAAAACCCGGCAACTTGAGAATGAATTTAATAATTCTCTTTTTCAATTAGGCAATAGGCTTGGAAACGGAGTTCCTCCCGAACTTGCCTTTGGATATGTTGCAGAATCTTCAAAAGGATTAATGACTGCAGAATTTTTCAAAAGAGTCAATTACAATATAAAGCAGATGGGTATGAATGTGGAAAAGGCAATCTTTGATTCCAAAAGAGGAGCTATAAATTATTATCCTTCTGATTTGATTGCGACAAGTATGAGGGTTCTTATCGAATCTGCGAAAAAAGGACTGAAGATTGCTGCTGTTAGTCTTATGAATATCTCACAATATATTAAAAACATTCAGAAAATTACAGCAAGACTAAAAGACATGCTTGCAGAGATTATTTCAGATATGAAGAGCAATATGACATTTTTGGCTCCTTTGCTTTCAGGTATTGTTGTTGCTCTTGCTACTATGATTGCGACTATATTGAATAAACTACAGTTTTCTGTAACAGATGTTGGGGTAACAGCACTTGGAAACATAGAAAATATTCTTAAAATATTTGATTTGTCAAATATGATTCCTCCTTATTATTTGCAGATTATTATAGGAATTTATCTAATTCAAATAGTTTTCATTCTTACAGGAACTTTAGTAATGGTGGATTCAGGAGAAGACAAACTTGAAAAGACAAACAAGACAGGAAAAAATTTGAAAAAAGGAATTATTTTATATTTTATTACAGCACTTCTTGCAACTTTTGCCTTGTTTATTTTGACATCTGTGGTTCTGGGAAATCTTTTTTAGCAGTTAGATTTATTAATTATGTTTTATAGATATATTTATGAAAAGAGATGATAAGAAGCAAAAAAAGAGAAACCTTTTTTCTCTAAAAAATCGCAGAGGAATTGTATCAGAATATCTTCCGTGGCTGTTGATAGCAATTGCTGTTCTCGCAATAATTGTGGTTACAATTTTTTTATTAAAAGAAAAAGGGATATCCCTCATAGAACAAGTTAAAAATTTATTTGAAGGAAGAGGATAACAATGAAAATTAAAAAGGAGTTTGAATATGGCTGAACTAACTATAAATCAACTGATAAAACTGATTTTGGCGATTCTTGTAATAATCGCAGTTGTAGTAGGGGTTTATTTTGTTTTTAAAAATAAGGTTGCTGATTTTATCCATAATATTCCTTCAGGAAATGTTAGTGATTTAATTTTGTCTTTAATATGAAACAGAATAAAAGAGGTATGCTTTTGACAGAAGAAGTTATAAAGATAGTTATTGCTGTAATCGGAATTGCATTATTGGTTTATCTTCTGGCTGCTCTTTATTACAACAAAACAACAGGAGAAAAACTGAGGCAGGCGGAAGAGATTTTAAATGGAGAATCTGAGGGGAGCATAAAGACAGCAATACAGAATCTTGATACAATTAACCCAAAAGAAATTCTTATTTCCAATCCAACCAGCTGGCATGTGTTTGGTTTTGCAGAGGATAAAAAACCGAATTCCTGCACAGGAAAGAATTGCATATGTATTTGTGCTCGGACACTGGATATTTTTGACAAGCAAATAAAGCAGTGTGACAAAAAAGGAGCATGTTTGGTTGTTGAAAATCTTAATGCTTTTGAACATTTTAAAATAAAGAGAGGAGAACTGACAAGTATTACAATAAGCAAATCAAACAATAAAATCAGCATAATCAAAAATGAATCTTGATGAATTGGTAAAGTATATAATTTGGATTGTATTTTTTGGATTAGCACTGACAGGTTTATATTTCATGTTTAAAAAAATCGGAGTTTTATGATGTTAAATAAAAAAGGAGAACTGACAACACAGCAGATAGTTATATTAATAATTTTAATAATGAGTTTTGCAGTGCTTCTGTTTTTTCTTTTCAGATTGGAACTTGGAAAAACTACAGATAAGGAGGTGTGTCATAATTCTGTAGTTACCAGGGGGAATGTCGCAATTCCTACAGATTCAATTAATCTTAACTGCAAGACAAATTATGTTTGTATAACTGAAGACGGAACTTGTGAGCAGATGACAAGCCCTGAAATTAAGGAAGTGGAAACTTCTGAGGAGATTTATGAGGTTTTAGCAGAAGAAATGGCTGATTGCTGGTGGATGTTCGGAGAAGGAAAAATAGATTATATTGGAGATAAGGCACTTCCGAAAAATTACTGTTCAATCTGCACTCAATTAGCTTTTGATGATAGTATTCAGAATATTAAAGATGAAGAAGGGAATCCTGTTTTTGAGAATAATGAAATAAGCAAGGATGAATTATATGAATATCTTTTTGAGACAGGAATGCCTGGAAGCCAGGAAACCTATGCAGAATATCTTTTTGGAACAAAGAATATTAATACTCTTAAAACAGTAATTTCAAGTCACGCAGAAAATGAAGAAGGAACAGCAACATTCGGAACAATTGAACTTGATAAGCAATATTTTGTTGTTATGGGGATTACAAGCAAAATAGGAAACACTTACAAATGGGTTGGTGCGGGATTGGTTGTTCTTGCTTTTGCAACTCCTGTTGGGTGGGTTGGGGGTGCAATTCTTATTGGTTCTGGTGCTGCAGTTGCAACTTTTGGGGATGAAGCTGTGGGTTTGTTGATTGAAGGAGACGGAGTTGATAATAAGTTTTTGGCACCTACAATAATTGAAGCAAATTCAGACAAATTTGAATTACTTGAATGCAAAGATGTGACGACTTTTGCCTAAGATTGAGTTTAGATTAAGAGACACTATGTTTTGTGAATCTTCTTATCTTGTTTCTATACTCCAAATTTGCAATCTCGCTTATACATCTTTCATTCTTCGCGAAATTGCTCACACTCACACTTCGCTAATCCAACCACCTTTCAAAGCATTTTTAATTTTTAACTGAAACATTTATTAATTCTCTTTGTATTTTTTATTTATGAAAAAAGAGATTGGAAAAAGGGGCGCAATCCTTATGGAGAATGTTGTATTTATTATTTTGAATCTGTTATTCATTTCAATTCTTATAGTTTTTCTTTTAAAACAAGGGGAAGGGGCAATAGTTCTGGAACAGTCCTATGCAAAGTACATCGCACTTGTGATAGATGCTGCAAAGCCTGGAATGGAAATAAAAATTGACATGGAAAAAGGAAAAAAACTTGCAGAAAAAAATAATATTGATTTTGATGAAATAGTGAAGATAAGTGGAAATTCTGTCAAAATTAAATTAAGCAAGAACGGAGAATATATCTATTCTTTTTTTAATGATGTAAATGTAACCTGTTATCCTGATACTTCAAATCCTGAAGATGTCACAGCATATATCTTTAAAATAAATGAATACAATGCACATGAATAAAAGAGGAGACAAACTGCTTTCAATATACTGGTTCGCGATTTTGGTTCTTATAGCAGGAGGAATCTTTTTGATGGTTTATAATTTCTATAATCACCCATATGATGTCAGGGAAATTGAGGCAGAAGTTTTAATAAATAGCGTTGCAGATTGCTTGTCCAGTGAAGGAAAAATAAATTCTGAATTAATTTATGAAGGAAATTTCAGTGAAGAATTTGAAGAGAATTTTCTTGAAAAATGTCATTTGGCTTTTGAATCTGAAGTATGGGAGCTTCCGCAATATTACACAGAAATCAATTTTTATAATTCAAGTGATTTAGATAGTTCTGTTTTTAATATTACAAAAGGAAATAAGAATCTGGTTTCAGGATGCGTTATACAGGAAGAAAAAGAATATGAAAGGGAAGTAAAATGTGTAGAAGAAGAATTTTTCTCTTTTGACGAAAATAATAACTTATATTTAATTAAAATACTATCTATAGTAAGAAAAACAGAGAAAAATGCCAAATAAAAAAGCGCAGGTTGGAGAAATAGTTACATGGATTACAGCAACAGTTATCATAATTCTTATTCTGATTTTATTTATTTATGCCTCTTCAATTTTTGCCCAAAAAACAAAAATAGTAGGTGTTAAAAATATTAAAACTGAAATTAAAAAAGAAACAAACTGGTTGGAAATGAAAACAGATTTCGCATATCAATTAGCTTCACAAGAAGATAAACTTATAATTGAAGAATGGAGGGAAACACATGAATAAAAGAGGAAGCATACCTGTTGTAATATTGGTTTTGGGTGTTTTAGCTGTTTGCACATTAGCATTAATAAGTTTTTATGTTTCAAATTTCAAAGTTCAAAACAGTTTTGTAGGTGTTAATCTTATGGAAAAAGCAAATTCCCAGATAGAGCAACAACTTTTTAATGAGCAAGATGCAGGAGAAGTTTATATAGAAGAAACTAAAACAAAGGTAGTTCCAAGATGGAGTTTGGATTGGAAAGAGGAGAGAGTGGTTTTTTCAATTGAATATTCTCCATAAAAACAAAACTTTATAAATAAAATAATCTTGGATTAAATATGCAGAATAAAAGAGGGCAGGGAATAAGTACGAATACACTTATACTAATTATTTTAGGAGTGGTGGTTTTAGTAGTTTTAATACTTGGATTTACTTTGGGGTGGAATAAAATTGCTCCGTGGCTGTCTGCGAATAATGTAGATACAATAGTAACTTCATGTGATGCGGCATGTGCTACAGCTAGTGAATATGATTTTTGTCTTGCTAAAAAAACTCTCAAAGCTGAAGATGTTAAATTAACAGATGTTACTTGTTATTATCTATCACAGGAGCAAACCCAGTATGGTGTTGCTGAATGTTCTACAGTTTCATGCAATGTAAAGTTTGTGGAAGCGTTTAGTGTGGAAGAACTTTCAACTCATTGTGATGAAGATGGGCAAGTGATTCAGGCACTGATAGATGATAAATTAGAAAGCTATGAGTGTGTTCTTTGATTCTTCTAAAATTATTTAAATAATTCTCTGTATGTTTTATTATGGAATATGCTTTTTCCCAGAAAAGAAACAAAGGAAAAGACAAGAAAAGAAATAAAAAGAAGCATCCTTATAAAAAAGGTGGGAAATATAGGGGGACAAAGATTTTTAAGAAGAAGTAATTTCACATTTTGAATTTTATGGTGGACTATTCCTAATATTTTATAAACATCTTTTTATTTTATCCATTATGTTTGGAGTGATGTTTTTATTTGTGCTGGCATTGGTTTGGATTATCTTTGCAACAATTCAGGATATAAGGAAAAGAGAAGTAGCTGACTGGTTGAATTTTTCCTTGATTATTTTTGCAATTGGTTTCAGATTTTTTTACTCTTTATTTTCTGAAGAAGGTTTTGCGTTTTTTTATCAAGGGTTAATCGGGCTTGGTATTTTCCTTATCTTGGGAAATCTGCTTTATTATGGAAAAATGTTTGCCGGGGGTGACGCAAAATTGTTTATATCTCTTGGAGCAATTCTTCCTTTCTCTCTAATTTTCTCGGAAAATCTTAGGATATTTGTTCTATTCTTTTTGATATTTTTATTTGCTGGAGCAATTTATAGCCTTTCAGCCAGTATTTTTTTAAGCATAAAAAATCTCAAGAAATTTAAGAAAGAATTTTCCAAGCAGATACAAAAAAGAAAAAAAATTCTTTATGCTGTTCTGTTTCTGGGGCTTGTAATTATGGCTTTTGGTTTTTCTGAAACAATCTTCTTTGTAATAGGAATCCTGGTTTTTATTTTTCCTTACTTTTATGTTTATGTAAAAACAGTTGATGAAGCATGTATGGTAAAAAGAATAAATACAAAAAAACTGCAGGAAGGAGACTGGCTTTACAGAGATTTGAAAATCGGCAGGAAAAGAATCAAAGCAAATTGGAATGGTTTAACTAAAAAAGATATAAAATTAATAAAAAAACATAATAAATTTATCTTAATAAGACAAGGAATTCCTTTTACTCCTGTATTTTTTGTTAGTTTTGTCATTCTATTTTATCTATGGAAAACAGGATTATGGAAATTAATTGGTTTAGGGAATTCTTTTTGGTAAACGTAATATTTTTGTAGTTTCTTTTTTCTTTTTGAAAATTTTTTTTCTGATTTTTTTCTCTAATTTCTTTTGAATTTCCAAAAGTTCTTTTTCTTCTGCTTTATATCTTTCTGAACTGAATGTTTCATGTTCATAAACCGGAAGAATATTTATTATATTTTCTCCAAGGACATTCGCAGAAGATATCAGGACTTCTTTTGGTTTTAATTTTGATTTTATTTTTTTGGAAATCTTTTTTGCAAGAGAAAAAGCCTGCTTAGGAAGTTTATCTGCTGATAAAACAGGTTCTTTTGGAATTATTATTATGTGTCCTTTTGATATAGGGTTTATTTCCAGGACAGCAATACAATTTTTGTTTTCATCTATTTTATATGAAGAAATCTCCCTATTCACAATTGAGCGAAATATATTTTCTTGAGTTTTAGGGTCACCAGAAGTTTGTTGTTCTTTTATCAGCTTGTTTTGTCTGAGAAATTGTTCTAATTGTTCTGAATTCATAGAAATGATTTGTTGTTTTGCAAATTCTTTTTTGTCGTCTGGAAAAGTCTTTTCTATTTGTTGAATAATCTGTTTTTTTATTTCTTGAGTTTGTTCTTGTGTTAACATTTTTTAACTGAATGCCCTTCTCCCACTTGACTAATGTATTTAAATTATTTATTAGATATTTAATTAGCCATTAGCCAAATGCCCTTCTCCCACTTGACTAATGTATTTAAATTATTTATTAGATATT
>JAFCEV010000050.1 GCA_017608985.1 Candidatus Pacearchaeota archaeon | reverse complement strand
GGTGAAAAAATAGATAATTGGGCATTATTATGGGCATGAAGTTTTATTTATTATTAGTTATTAATATTACTTTGTTAATATTGGCAATTATTTAATAATTTTGTTGCCAAGTTTTATTAATATGTGAGTATGAATAAAATGGTTTTTGATAAAGAGTTTACTTCTCCTTTTATACTGTCTAAGTCTTATGATGAAGATGGTAAATGGTATATAGAGGGATATGCTGCTCTTACTGGACCAGACAATAAAGAGCCAATTATTGCATTAACCCCCGAAGCTTTGAATAAGATGATTAGGGATTTAGATGAATTAAAGACAGTATTTCTTGAGCATGATTGGAAAACCCCGGTTGGTGTCGTTGTTGACAAGAAGATAAAAGAGGGAAACAAATTATGGGTTAAAATATTAATTTCCAAAACAGCAAAAGATATATGGCAGATGATAAAAGAAGGTGTTTTAAATTCTTTAAGTATAGGAGGGAAGGTCTTAAATGCTGTAAAAAAATTTGATAATAAATTAAAGAAGTTTATATATGAAGTTTTAGATGCAAGGCTTTTTGAGATTAGTATTGTAGGACTGCCTGCAAATCCAAAAGCCAAAATAAACAAAGTCTATATTGCTAAATCTATGCTAGATGCTATAGGAGGAGATATGGAGAACAAAGAAATTTTAGAAGAAAAAAAAGAAGAGGAATTAATTGAGAAGAATTTCGAAGAAGCTGAGAAGAATAGTGAAGAAGACATAAAAGAAGAATCATCTACAGATATTAGTAAATCAGCTGAAAATAATGGAGAAAAGGATGAATCCTCAGAACAGAAAGAAGATGTTTCAGAAGATTTTGAAAAAGCAAAGGCAAAGGCAAAGGAGAAATATCCCAAACCTTATGGATATTATTATGGTCTTGATGTAGTGACAGAGCTTAAGAAGCTTTTGCGAAAAAAGAAGATAGAAGATATCAAAGCTGCAATCAAGGAATTAATAACTAAATTAGAAGGTTCTGGATATTATTATAAGAAAAATAATGAAGAAAATATCAATGATAAGGATATAAATAAGGAAGATGATAAGGAGATGAATATGGATAAGAATTTAAAAAATGAAGAAGAAAAGATAGATGTAGAGGATAAGAAAGAAGAAGTTAAGAAAAAGGATGCTAGTGATGAAATTTTGAAAGCATTAGAAGATATAAAGAATGCACAGATTACAGAAGAAAAAGTTATTGAAATAGTTAAGAGAGTCATAGATGAGCTTCCAGATGCTTCTGCTTTAAGAAAAAGCCAAGTTAAGGCAGAAGATGATTCAAAGGAAATTAAAAAAGCTTTTGAATCACTTGATACGGAACAGAAGCTGAAGCTTATTTTGCAAAGAAAGTACGGATTATAATTAGGAGGCTTAAAATGTTAGATATTGAAAAAGCATTAACTACTGCAGATGGGCAGGCATTAATTCCCGAAAAGATAGATCCTCAACTTGTTGAATTAGCAGATAAACAAACTCCATTAAGAAAACTTATTAAAAGAATTTCATGGTCTTCATTGGAGTATAAATGGAATGTAAGAACAGCATTGGCTGGCACTTTTGCACAAAGGCAAGTAACAATTAAAATGTTGAGATCTGAAGGGGCTGTTTCTAATTTAATGAGGGAAGTTTCTAAGGATTTTGTAAATGCTCTTCAAGTTGAAATAGAGGGAGCAACAAAATCTCTAGCAAACGTGGAGGAACTGACTGATATAGTCGGTGATTCAAGTTCTAATCCTAAGGAATATGATGGTCTTAATAAGCAGATCAGTCAGAGCGTAGATGCCAAAGGATCTTCAATTGGTATGGATTTGCTTGATGAAGCTATCCAGAAAGTTGTAGATGCTAACGGAAAACCAAACTTGATAGTTTTATCTCCAAGAGATTTTGCAAATCTTAAATTGGATATCAGAGGAAAAGTTAATCTTACCTTTGATGAAATTGTAAAGGGGCTAACTCTTCCTAAATATTATGATATTCCTGTGGTTACAAGTCCTTTTATTCCTACAAATCTCTCCTATGGCGCT
>JAFCEV010000018.1 GCA_017608985.1 Candidatus Pacearchaeota archaeon | reverse complement strand
TGGTAAAATACATAGTTTGAAAATTAAGCTAAGTAAGATAATTAAAAAAGAGAAAAAGATTAAGAATAAGGGAGTTATTATTAACTACAAGAATGTGAGAAATGCCAAACATATTGTGATTGTTGATAAGAGGGTCTCTAAATATCTAAAAAAACACGGGATTAAACATTAGATTAGCTCCCGAAAGATTTTTATACTTCTCGGGTTTCTTTTTGCTATGGCTATTGGAACTACTCTATTTGTAATTGCTATTTTGATTATTGCAATATGGGCTATTTTTGAGTTTAAAAGGTTTAGGCATAAATTACTTGCAATCATTTTAATTTCCCTTATACTTTTTACATATTTTAGTTTTACTGCTGTTCTAAAGAGAAATGATGTCAGTATTAACACAGTTCAGGGTATGATGGAAGCATCTAAACTTTATTTTGCGTGGCTGGGTTCTGTTTTTGTAAATATTAAATCTATAACAGTGAATGCAATTAATATGGATTGGAAAACAACAAATCAAACAGCAAAAACTTAATAGATAATATTTATAAATAAAGCAATCTTAATTATACTATAAAATGCCGAAAAAAAAGGTGAGAAAAAACAAGAAAACTGTTGTATCTAAAAGATCTGATAGTAAGAAGAAAATGAATATGGTTTTTAGAAGATTGATTTTCTTTTTGATATTTTTTGTGTTATTTTTAGTTTTGGATGCTGTTATTTCAAATGATATGTGGGACAATTTTCTTGGAATAGCAACATGGATTTTTGGCTTTATCTGTGCAGCTCTTTTGCTGGTTCTATTGATTTTATGGTTTATGAAGATAATAAAGAAATAACTCGTGAAGATATACTTCTCACAAAGAAATAAGCCTCAGCTGAGGATTGAACTCAGGACCTCTACATTACCAATGTAGTGTTCTACCAACTGAACTACTGAGGCATAGAATTATTTAATTTCAATAAATTTATAAAACCTTGTTCTTAGATTTTGAGATGGAAGAATGGAATTTAAATGTTCTGAAGCATGAATATAAAAAACTTCAAGAAAAGTATGGTTTGCCGGTTTTTGAAAAACTTAATGAAGATTTTAGCATAGAGAAATTAGCAAAGAATGAGACAGAGTTCCTTTTAAAAGAAATAAGAAGAATTATAGCAGAGAAATATTCAAATTATTTTGCATTTATGGAAGCGATTCTGAATCCTGTAAATATGCAGATGTTTATCTTTTCAATTGTAAAATCTTTGAAAGCAGAAGAAAAAAGCAAACTTACAGAAATTTATAAATTACTTTCTAGAAATGAATTGGAACTGATTGAAACTGATGTAAAATCCTCTGAAGAAAATGAAGCAGAATATATTAGAAAATCTTATGAATTATGGAAGGAAATAAAAAAAGATTTGCTGGAAATTATAGAAGAGATAAAGAAAAATTGGGATAACAAATCACCAGTGAATAATAAACATTATTTTGGATGATATTTAACCGGCTTTTTGTATATTTTAAGTATAACGGGTGAGCAGGCATTCCTGTTTTGGATTTTTTGATGCAGCATGGATTAATTATTATTTTTAATATTTCTTCATGTCTGTTTTTAAATCCCCCATGATTGCTCTGAGAGAAAATAAATTTTTCTGTCTTTTGAAAAAATTGCATCTGAATTAATCATTCTTTTCAAACTTCTTAAGTATTTCTTCTAAATCAATCTCAAACAAGGCGACAGGCATTTTTATTTTCCAGTTTTTTAATATTCTTGGATGTATCTCGCCAATGAAACCAATATGTTCATTGTTTAATAAGATCTTTCCAATTCTCCCTTCTATAAACCAGAGAGGAGAGTTATTTGTTTCATTTAATGTAATTTTTATATTTAACATTTTAAATAAATATTCTAAAATCTGCTTTATTTCTGTGAAATTTCCAGGAGCCAAAGCAACTGCAAGTTTTTCATTTTCAATTATCTTTTTATTTTCAGAATCAGAAAAAACTTTTCCTATCTCAAATATTTTTTGAGGATATTCTGAATCAATATTTTTGGAGAGGGTTTTTAATATGCAAGGGGCGAGTCCTTTTCTTAAAATATTATATTCTGTTTTTGATTCTTCAATTTCTACAAATTCTTTCTGCAGTTTTTCAGGAATTCCCATTTTTCTGAAATGTTCTTCTTTATTAGTAAGATGGTAATTTGAGACTTCCAACATCCTCAGCCCTGCCAGAATTTCAGCTATTTTTCTCTTTATTATTTCTATTTTATCTTCTTCACCAATTGTAAATATTTCAGAGATTTCAGGAATAAATTTTTCATATCCGTATGCAATTGCAACATCTTCTATCAAGTCAACTTCATGAAGAATGTCTGTTCTCCACGCAGGAATTTTTACAACCCCCTTTTCATAACTGTGCCCCATTTTTTCAAGAAAGAATTTCATTTGTTTTTCGCTGAGATTCAGTCCGAGGAGTTTATTTACATTTTCTAAATATATTGTTTCTTTTTGAGGTGTTAAATCAGGGGTGATATCTTTTTTCTTGTATTTTAATTCCATCTGATAGATTTTTCCATTCATATCAGCCAAGTTTGCTACAATTATATTTAAGCATTTTTTGAGGATTTTAAAATCAAAACCAGAACATTCTATGAAAACATCCTTTGTTTTTTCATCAATTTTTCCTGTATTTTGAGAATTTATTATCGGGGGCATACTTAGGATATTTTTATTTCCGTCGACAAACACAGGGAATTTTACTTTTCCTGCCAGAAGATGGGCATATTTTCTTCCTGCAGGATGTTTTTGTAGGATTTGCAATCCGGACATTGCTTTATCTGATTCTAAGGGAATAAATTTTATTTTGTCAGGTTCTAATGCTTTATAGGTTATTGGTAATTTTATTTTTTCTAAAGGATAAATTCCAATTGCAGCTTTTTTTCTTTTTCTTCCTAGGGTTGTATGCAATTTTTCCTGTATATCAATAATCTCTTTTATTTTCTCGTCGTTTAATTTCAAGCCTTTCACAATTGCACAGGCTGTATAGGGACGTATATCTTTCACAGAAGAATCTATAATTATTTTATAATTTTTTTCCGGCTTATCTATTTTATATTTTTTTAATCCTGTTTTTTTTCCAAGAAAAGCGAGAAATGAACGTTTGAAACCAGAATAAGAGAGCAAGTCAGGACGATTTGGAAAGATTTCTAATCGAATTTTTTCGTTAGTTATTTCCTCAATTGGAGTTCCAAACAAAACAATTCTCTCCTGCATTTTTTCATTTAATTTTCCTATTTCTTTTTCAAATTGTTTTTTGTTAATGTTTATTACCGCCATTTTATTTCACCCAAAATTTCATTTTTCTTAATTTAGTTATGTCGTTTTTGTAAAGTTCTCTTAAATCTTTTATTTTGTAGTAATCCAGAAGAATTCTGTCAAAGCCAGGACCCCATGCAAGTACAGGAATATTTTTCCCTAAAAGAGGAATTGTTACTTCTGGACGGAAAATTCCTGCACCTCCAAGTTCCAGCCAGACTTTTTTTTCAGGATGCCATGCCGAGATCTCGACACTCGGTTCTGTATAAGGAAAATAAGCAGGTGTGAATCTTATTTTCTTAAAACCCATTTTCCTGAAGAATTCCTGAAGATATCCAAGCAGGTTTCTAAAATTTGCATTTTCATCAATAACAATACCTTCTGTTTGGTTGAATTCAAAACCATGGCTCCAGTCAACTGTTTCATTTCTGAAACATTTTCCGATAGCGAAGAATTTTGCAGGTAAATCTTCTTTTTTTAGTTTCGCGAGAGTTTGTGAAGATAGGCAGGTTGTGTGGGTTCTCAGAACAAGTTTTTTTGCTTCTTCTTTGCTCCAAGAATACTGCCACCCTTTGCTTCCTGCAGTTCCTGTTTCATGGCTTTTTTTTACAGCACGCACAATCTTTTTGTCAGGAAGCTCTGTTTTTTGATTAATGAAGAAAGTGTCCTGCATGTCTCTTACAGGATGGTCTTGTGCTGTGAATAAAGCATCAAAATTCCAGAAAGAGCTTGTTATTAGGTTTCCTGTCATTTCTTTGAAGCCCATTTCAACCCAGATTTTTCTTGCATACTCAACTGCTTGATTAACAAAATGCTGTTTTCCTCCTGATATTTCTGGGACAGAGGAATTGATATCATATCTTCGGAATTTTTTTCCTTTCCAGTAGGAATCTTTCTTTAAAATTTCAGAAGTTACCTGCTCTATAAGATTTTGTCCTTTTATTTTGGATTGGATAAGTTCATGTCCCAAATTAGTAATTTCTATACTAATTATTTTTTTTTCTTTTATCTGAATGATATCTTTTCTGCTTTGAAGGGATTTTAATGCATAGAGCTGTTCAGGAGTAAGAGAATCGTATTCAAGAGGCAGAGATTCAAGAAATATTTCTTCAGGACTTTTTTTTGAAATTTCTTCTTTATTTGCGCTAAAGATTATCTTTCCATTTTTTAATTCAATAATTGCTTTTCTCTTTAGTGCTCCTATTGCTGCCCTGAATTCATCATCTGATAATTTGCTTTGTTTTTGTACTTCCTCCAGAGAAAGAATTCTTTTTTTATCTAACAGATTCAGAAGTCTTCTTTCAGGCAAACCTTTTGATATATATAAACTTCCGTTTATTCCTATTCCCACAATCTTCTTTTTTTCAAAATTTAATTCAATTAATCCTTTGTTCTTAAGATATTCTAATGATCTTAATACAGAAGTTCTGTCTAAATTTGATTTTTTACAGATTTCACTTATCTTTTTTTCTTTAATATAAGGAAGAATTTTTCTTTCATGAGGGCTTAGAGATTCAATTAATTTTTTCATATCCATTTTATTTTCAAAGAAATCTGCATTAAAAAAACTTTGTTTTATAGTTCTTTAGTCATCCAGGTCGGCATTCCAAGAATTAATCCAAGCGCTTTTAAATCATAAATATCTCTTTTGTTTTTTTGTGCAATGAATTTCATGTTTAATTTGTTTTTGTTGCAGAGTTTTATGTTCTGTTTTATTCTTGCAAGGATTTCTTTTTTCTTTTCTCCTTTTGCCTCCAGAATTTCGTCGAGATTTATTCCAACAACGATATTGTTTTTCTTTGCTATTTTTGCAAGAACCTGATTAAGCCCAGAATTCCTCTGTTTCTGGAAATCTTTTCTTCCTGACTGATTTATTAAGAGAACATGAATTGGAAGTTTTTCGAGGACTTTTCTGTTTAATTCATCATTGTTAGAGGAAAAGATAATTATTTTTCTTTCTTCCCTTGCTTTTTTGATTTCGTTTTTTAATTTGCTAAAATTTGTGGTTGTTAAGAGAATTTGATTTTTTTCCATACTTATTTAAAATAAAATGCATTAATAAAAGTTATTGAGCAAGATTTATCAAGATATTAAATTTATAGACTTAACTATTTATCCTTCAACCAAAGTTCCTTTGAATTTCTTGCCTTTCAAAATATTACCCAGTTGTTTCATGTCTTTTCCGATGATATATGTTGGAATTTTTTCTTCCATAATTATCTTTGCAGCTGTTTGGTCAAGGACAAAATGTTGTCCTGGCTGATATTTGCTTTCATGTGCTTTTTTATTAAAATCTTTCCAGGAAATTTTTGAAATAAATTTCGCGTCTTTATGTTTTTTTGGATTTTTGTCATATAATCCCTTTACATTTGTCAGATTTATGAAAATTGTTTTATATTTTTTTGCGAGCTGGGCTGCAGTTGAATCAGAAGTCTGGTTTGGCTGGTATTCAAGTGCTCCGCAAAATACGATATTCTGTTTTTTTAAATAATCTTTCAAAGTTTTTTTTGTGTGGGGGATTCCATATTCAGGATTTATTTTGAAAAAATAATTCATGAATCTTGCATTCATTCTTGTTGCAGAGATTCCTGATAAACTCTGGAACTTTTCATTAAACCCTATTTTTCTCAACGCAGAAATATATTTTCTTGCAATGCTTCCTCCCCCACAACAAACTATGAATTTGTATTTTTTTGTATTCTTTAAAATGGTTTTTTTAAATTCTTTTAAATATTTTATATCAACTTCGTCAGGAATAATCAGGCTTCCTCCAAGACTCAATACAATCACCCTCTTTTTCATAAGAGAGAAAAGGGAAAAGAGTTTTTATAATTTACTTATTATTTATCATATAAATTTTTTTAAATAGTATTCTCATTGTTTTTGAATGAATGGAATAACTTACTGGTTTACAGGAAGGCCTTGTTCAGGTAAAACAACTTTGGTTGAGGAGATAGTTTTGGCATCTAAGCCGACTACTTATCCTTTTCATATTGTTGACGGAGATAAAATGAGAAGAGGGCTTTGCAGCAATGTTGATTTCTCTATCGGAGGCAGAAAAGAAAATCTAAGAAGAGTAGCAGAGCATGTAAAAGATTTCAATGAATATGGACCAAAAGGAATTAATGTTCTTGCTGCTTTTGTTTCTCCAACTAATGAATTTAGGGAAATGGTTAGAGAGATAATTGGTCCTGAAAAATTCAGGTTGATTTATGTAAGAGCTTCTTTAGAAATTTGTGAAGATAGGGATACTAAAGGAATGTATAAAATGGCGAGAGCAGGAGTGATAAAAAGTTTTACAGGAGTTCATGAAGATGCTCTTTTTGAAGAACCTGAAAATCCTGATTTGATTTTAGACACAGAAAAATATGACGGCAATATTGAAAAATGTGTCAGGCAGTTTTATGAAAAATTTTCTCTGCTTCATTTATTTGATGGTAAATAATTTATTGTTCTTTGTCCTGAAAACATCCAGTCTTACTCCACAATCAAGCCATCCGTGTGCATAATTCAAAGCAGCAAACGCATTCACAAAATCTTTTTTATTTTTGAAATATTCTGCATCTGACAGATAGTTCTCAACCATTTCAATTATCTCTTTTGCCTGCTTTTTCTTATTTTTTACAACTGATTTTTTTGCTTTTTCCAGGGCAGTTGATGTTAATCTGAAATATTTTTCAAGTTTTTCTTTGGTTATCCTGTCTTTCATGTTTTTTAAATGTATTTTTTATTTTTAAACATATTATATAAATGTATTGCACAAAAATTTATAAAGGATGCTATTTTAAAAAAAGTATGGCAGATAAAAATAAATTAATTATAAGGATTTTGCTTTTGGTGATTGTCCTACTTTCCTTGGTTGTTATTTATGCATTTGTAGTAAGGCCGGCAGTTTCAGGATTTGCAATTAATAATTATGCTCAAGGGTATAATCAAGGACAGATAGATCTTTTGAATAATATAGTTGTCCAATTACAGCAAGCTGGCAATGCCCAAATTCCTGTAGGAGAAAGCCAGGTTTTAGTTCTGCAAGGTCAAATTTATCAAACACAATAATTTTATAAATCCTGAATTATTGTTAGTCTTATGAAAAATAAAAGAGGTATGTCTGCTGTTGTTACAACCCTGATTATAATTCTTCTTGCTCTTGTTGCTATAGGTGTGGTATGGGTTGTTATAAAAAATATAGTTTCAAAAGGAAAAGAAGACATTTCTCTTACAGGACTTACACTTGATTTGGAAATATTGAAAGCAAGTGTTGATGGTGATACTTTAAGTGTTACTGTCCAAAGGAAATCAGGTGAAGGAACTTTAAAAGCAATTAGTTTTATAATCAGCGACGGAGATAATTCTGTGGTAATTAAAAGAGAAACAACTATGGAAGAATTGCAAACAAAAACATTTACTTTTGACTTAAGCACTGAACTGTCCGGAGTTGGAGATATTACAAGCATATCTGTTGCTCCTGTTTATGAAACAAGTTCAGGAAAAGAAACTACAGGAGAAATTACTGATACTAAAACTTATTCTGCAGGTTCTGTAGGCAGTGGAGGTGAAGGGCCAGGTGGAGGAGGAGAAGAATGTGTTCCTTCTTGTGGAGAAGGATATGAATGTGTTGGTGGAGTCTGTGTTGAGTCCTGTACTCCTAATTGCATAGGAAGAGAGTGCGGGCCTGATCCTGTATGTGGAGAGAGTTGTGGAATCTGTGAAGGAGAAGAAGTTTGTAATTCTACAGGACAATGTATTCCTCCTGAAGAATGCACAGATACATGTGAAACTTTAGGATATGAATGTGGGACATGGGAAATATGTGGAGTTGAAGAAGATTGCGGAACTTGTTCAGAGGGTATCTGTAATGCTACAGGACAATGTTATGTTGCGACATTTGTTAGTTCAGGAACAATTGATAATGTCTGGCCTCCTGGAGCAGGAATCTATTTTGATGATTCTGAACTTCCTAAAACAGATGGTTTGTATTATGGGAAAGCAGCTTATTTCCCTGCTAGAGACCCTTCAAATTGTTATTTAATTGTAGATTACAGTTATGACAGCACTATTTATGAGAATGCAATTGTAGAACTTAATCTCTTTGGTTCCTTGGATATAGTTAGCGGAGACGAATATCAGATTTGGGACAGCTTGTCTGAATGCACAGATGCTTTGTCTTAATTAGCAAAGTTTAAATATATTCTTTTATTTTTATTAGCAGTTACTTACAATGGTTTATGAGAAATTTATTAAAAAAGGTGGAAAAGTTTATGGACCTTATATTTATCACAGTCGTCGTGTAGATGGGAAGGTCGTATCAGAATATCAAGGTTCGAAAAAATCTTTCTTTAAAAAATTTAATTTTAATTCTGAAAAAGTAAAAAAGATAATAATACTCTTTCTTGGAATTTGTTTTTTAATTTTTATGGTTTATTTTTTGATACATTTAGAAAAAAAATCAATTTCTGGATTAACCATTTTAGAATTAATTTATTCAGAGGATAATCAAACAGTTTTAGTTCAAGATCAGCAAGGAAATAATATAGTATCCTTGCAATTTTTAAATTCTTTAAAGTCAATTGTTTCGGACAGGATTATAGAAGTTAAAATTAAGTCTTATTTACCTTATAATCTGAATTTTACTTTAGACGATATAACATATTACCACAAAAATGGAGAAGTATCAAATATCTTTGAAGAAGTGGATGTAAAAGAAAAAATCATTAACAATGAAGAATGGAAGATTATTTCACAATTTGAACTATTAGCAGTGGAAGAAAAAATTTTAAAGATAGACTTTTCTAAATTAAATTTAATTTTGCCAAGAAAAGAAAACATTAGTTTAGAATATGATAACCAGAAGATTACTTTCTCATTAGATGACTTAACAGAAGGAAAAATTTCTGTTGAAATCACAACTATCGATGAAACACTGTCCATTCAAGAAGAAAATGAAATAAAGATTGAATCAGCAAACTTGTCTCTGACTGAAGAGGAAAAAGAAATACTTCTTGAAGAATTCGGGACTCTTAATGTTGAAATTATAAGGCAAGTAGTAAAAGACAATGTTCTCATTATTGGTTTTGAGTATGGGGATTCCAAAGAAGAGCATTATTATGATTATCTTCTCAGCGAAGAAATTATTAAATCCCGAGTGGAAAAAGATAAAATTAAATTATTAAAGCAAAGAGCCAATGTTCTTTTGGAAAAGAAAAATAATTCTGAAATGCAGGTCAATATAATTTAAATTATTTTGGAGCAAATCCAGGATAATACATCATCTTCTTAATTATGAATTTTGAGCCGACAACTTCAGAAATTATCGCGGAAAGAATTAATCTTCCGACAACTGCCTTGAAAATACCCT
>JAFCEV010000049.1 GCA_017608985.1 Candidatus Pacearchaeota archaeon | reverse complement strand
ACAATATTTACCTCTACCAAATTTGATTATAGAAGAAGTAACATAAATTTCTTTATTACAAAATAAGCATTTCTGAAAATAACCCCTTTTCTTATAATAATTTTTATGACCTTTCTGAAATTTATATCCAAAATTTCTACCTTTAAGGGCTTCACTAATTTTCTTATTTCGTTCTTCAGAAAAATGGTCACCTAATTGAGAACCTTTAATGAATCGTCCTTTAGAATCTCGTTTAATCATATATTTAACTAATTAAAGCCCCCTCAAACCTGACGGGTCAGAGGGGACATAGTATTAAAATAACCCGTCAGGTATATTAGTAGAATAACATAGTTAGGAAAAGAAATCAAGTGTAGAAAAAATCTCGGGAGGTGGAAATGAGCCTTGTACCGCCAAAACGAACTTTGATAGAAAAAATTAAAGGGCTGTTAATATGTTCTTGGAAAGGCCATAACGAACACAAGTATCGCAAATGGAGTTTTTGCTACCGTTGCGGTCTGTGGTGGAAGAATGGTTATGACCATTCCCCCAAAAAATGAGGAGGGTTAGCCAAACCTACCTAAAAACGTCCGTCCCCCCGTGACAGGCGAACCCTCCTCTCTAATTCTTAAAAGAAAATTATGAAATTCATTTATTGGATTATAAGATTATTTCGGCAAAAGAATAAAGGATTTTTTTCTCATAAAGAATCTAAGAAAATACGAAAACAAAAGAATAAAGGATTTTTTTCTCATAAAGAATCTAAGAAAATACGAAAAGAAGGTGACCATTACTTTGACTCTATTGGACAATTAGGAGCTAAGTTTGGTAAATTTGAAATTATTAAACCAGATTATAACTGGCGACCAGAAGCAGAAAAAATAACCAAAGAAATTCAGGTGATAAACGGGGTGGAGACAATGTTCTGTACTGTCTATAATACAGAAAACTGCCTTCAAATACTTCAGCAAGCTAAATACGGTTTTTATGAAGAATATGATGAACTTTACAATGCTAAACTAGCGGGCGTCAGCCCCTACAGGGGAGGCAGTCCGCACGCTGTTGCTGAATCAATTAGAAAAAATGGAATGATTAAATTAAGACCAGAGTTACGGAAAAATATCAGAAGCAAACAGGATTTAATTATAGATATTACTCCAGATATGTTAGAAGAAGGCAAAAAGTGGTTAGACAAATGGGAATTCGGACACGAATGGATTTGGAATCCAACTCCTCAGCGTTTAATAGATTGTCTTAAGACCTCACCCTTAGGAATTGGAGTTTTTGCTTGGACTAAAAATTCAAAAGGAATCTATTATCAACCTGCTTGGGCTACTCCGAATCACTGGACTGGTTTAATTGTAGCGGCGAAACCAAATGAATATTGGGAAGTATATGATAGTTATAATGAAGTGTTTAAAAAGCTAGACTGGAACTACCCGTTTAAGTTCTGTAAAAGATACTATCTCTCTAAAAAAAACCCTGATAGTGTAAGTGAGGGCAAAAAACTCTATATTAAATTAAAGGGAAAACATATTATTACTCCTGATAGTAATGGCGAAATTTATTATGTTGGCGAGAATCTGAAGTATGTGCCTTGGTGGACGCCTGATGAATGGTTACAAAACAAACTCAATTTCGGATTAAGAGATGCTGAAAGGAAGAAAGAATTTATCGGAGTATCCAACGAAGATTTTGAGAAATTAAAGAATGCGGTAATTTTAGCAGGAGGAAAAGTTATCAACGAAGAAATAAAAGGTCGGATAGAAGAATTAAAAAGTAACTATTAAATCTATGAAAAGTTTTCTAAAATCGAAACTGTTTTGGACAGGCGTAGTGCTATTTATTGGTGCGGGGTTACAAGCAATTAAACCATTAGTAACTCCCGAAGTTGCGAATATCATTGTCGCCATTTTAGGAATTCTGGTTATATGCTTTAGGGCTGTAACTGGCGAAACAATTTCTTTCGGAAGCAAAGTCTTCGGAAAGAAATCCTAATTCATAATTTTAATTTATGACTTACCAAGAAGAAGGTGCTGTTGAGGAAGAGAAGGAAGCAACCGAGGAAGAATCCGAAACTGTTAATGAATCTAAGGAAGATTAGTAAATTTATCTTGAAGGTATCTAAGTCTTGCCTGATACCTTCAAGGCTAAGATTATTAATCTACTTATATGTCAACAAATATAACCTTAGCAGAGTTAGAAGAAGAAGTTCAAAATCAATTAAGAAATTCTGTTGGAACTCCTTTAACTCAAACAAAGAGAGTCGGAGCTTACAATCGGATTATTGACTTTTTACAAGGGAAGTATCATTGGAATACAACCAAGCGTGTTAAATCCTTTGACTATCTTCAAGGAGAAACAGATTATTCTATTGAGAATGATTTAGGGATTACGGACTTCAAGGCAGTCTGGGATATTCGCTTTCCAGATGATAATAGAGAGAGAAACATAGAAGAGTTCCAAGATATTGGAGAGAAAGTCTTTAATACTTTTAGAGGAAGAGATTCCCGTATTAACCGCTTAACAGTAGAAGAAAGGGATAATGATAATATCTTGCGACTTCTGACTTCTCTAGGGACTGGCAGGACTATTGTCCACGAGTTTGATTCTTTAACTG
>JAFCEV010000048.1 GCA_017608985.1 Candidatus Pacearchaeota archaeon | reverse complement strand
ACCTAAATTTTGTTACTTCCAACGAATTTTCCAACGAAAAATAGCAGTATTTTACTTTTCATTTTGTCATTTCAAATCAAGACATTTCCCAAAATTTACAGTGTTTCAGGATATTTCAGCCCGAGAGGTGTAAACAAGTCGGATTTTGCTCTTCAGACAGAAAATTTTGGAAAAATAGGGATGGGTATGATAAATTGAGAAATTCGATTTGAAAAAAGACAGATATTCTAGCTTTTGTGGTTTGGGAAGAAAATTGAAAATTTTGTGTCTAAAGAAGTGAAAGTCATTGAGATAGGGAGGCCTTTAATAAAACTATTAATAAAACTATGCAATATAATCAATTAAGAAAAATAAATGATTTTGCTCTAATTTTAATATTTATAATGTCTTTTTTGAGTTATGACACAGAAATTTTTGCAAATTTGACAGATATTGACGCAAAAAGTAAAATTATTTTAGATAAATCAGGTTATATTGAGATGAAAGAAATTTCAGAATCAAAACTGATAAAACTGAGCAAATCAGGAAACAAAAAAGCGTTCGTGGAACTCATCAGACGCACTTCGCCAAAAATTTATTCTTTATGCTGGAGATTGACTGGAAATCAGCAGGATTCAGAAGACCTTTTTCAGGAAACCTATGTCAAAGCTTTTGAATCAATTAAGAGCTTTAAAGGAAAGTCAGAGTTTTCCACTTATTTATACCGCATTGCGACAAACATTTTTCTGAATAAAAAGAGAAAGAAGGCAGTTTTTCTTGTTTCAATGGATAATCCTGTTGAAACAGAAGACGGTGAACTCCAGCGGCAGTTCTTTGACGATTCTCCATCGGTTGAGGAGCAGATGAGAAGGAAAAGAGATATTGCGCTGGTTGAAAAAGCTGTCAACTTATTGCCGCCGAAGCTTCGCTTTGTTATAGTGCTACGCTTTATGGAACATAAATCCTATGAGGAAATCGGTGAAATCTGTAAATGTTCTTCAGGAACAGTTGCTTCCCGCATCTTCAGGGCACTGAGAAAATTGAAGAAACTTATAGAAGGGAGGATTTAGGAAATTGAATTTTATTCCAAGAAAAAAATATTTACTCATTTCGTTGATATTGTTTGTGATATTGAGTAACCTTATTTGTGCGGAGGATATTCAACGTGCTCGGGAATATTATAAAGCAGGAATGGAATTTCTAAAAAGTGATGGCATATCCCTTGCATTGAATTGTTTTAAGAAGGTAAAGGCAGAATATGAAAAAACCGGAATAAAGGATAAATCTTATGCAGAGTTATTGATTCTTATTGCGTCTCTGCAAACTAAATTAATGCAGCTTGAAGATGCTTTAAATAACTATAAAGAAGCGTTTGCAATCTCAAGGAAAATAGGAAATGAAGAAATGCAGAATGACTGCCTGCTGATGCTCGGTAATATATCGATATTATATATGGATTCCGAAAATGCTTTTAAATATCTTAAGGAAGCGGAGAAACTGTGCAGAAGAATGGACAAGCTTGAAGATCTCAGTTCAGTATTAAAGATCTTAAGCACACTTTATATGATGCGGGGAGAAAACAAAAAATCCGAAGCAGCTTTAAAGGAGTATAATGAAATAGAGAAGAGATTAAAAGCAGAAAAAGAGAAATCGCAGAACTTTGAGTTAGGAGAGAAATATTATTCGCAGAATAAACTCGATGAAGCTTTGAAATATTTTCTGAAATATTTTAACACCTGTAATAAAAAGAAAATAGATGATAAATATATTAAGACCCTAATAAATATAGGCATCATTTACCAAAATTTCAATATATATGAAAAAGCGATCTATTTTCTGGAAAAAGCGAGAGATATCTTAAAAGATGTGCAGGGAGAAGATTTCCGTTTTCTGCGAATTATAGCATTAAATTCCTTGACCAGCGTATATATAAGTTTGGGGGAGTACAAACGGGCTGTCGAAAAATTAAACGAAGCATTATCAATACAAAAAACTTCTGACGAAAAGGCAATCTGTTTGCTAAATATGAGTGTAATTTATATGTTATCCGAAAAATATACAGATGCGCTTGACTGTCTTAAGAAGGTTAGAGAAATAAAACCGGATGATGACTCAGACATATCCGCTCAAAT
>JAFCEV010000017.1 GCA_017608985.1 Candidatus Pacearchaeota archaeon | reverse complement strand
AATTTATTTCAAAAGCTGCTTTATAAACTCTACATTCCTACATTTTTTCTTTCTTCTTCTTAGAAATCCACCTTACTTTTCTTCTTTTCATAGCCATGTTTTTTCTGCATTTTGAAGAACATAAATAGGTTACACTACCATCATTGCCAACTAAAGTCATTCCTTTTGGAAATTCATAATCTTTTCCGCAATAAGCACATTTAGGCATTTTCTTTTTTGTCCCCTTGAGTTACAATTAAAATATATGTACTACAATCTAAAGCTGTAGAATTAATTGGTTCTATTCCAATAACATTATAATTAACTAGATAATCATCCCTTAATTTTTCTGCCCGAACCTTGCTTAAAGGAGGAGACTCAATAATTTTATCTGGATTTTCTTCTATCTTTACCTTCATAAATTCAGCAATCTCAGATAAATCCTTAAGCATTTTCTTTTTTTATTTTATTTGTAATGTGTATATGATACAGTTTTTCTTTAATATTTCCTTTTGCAGATATATAAGGTACATCTATTCTAATATTATAATCTTTGAGATAATTCTCCTTCAACTCTTCTATTTGAGCTTTAGTTAAATCCTTTATATCAATAACTTTAGTATCACTTTCTCGCAAATGCTTTTTAGCCACATCAACTATTTTTTCCAATTTATTAGGCGTCTTCTTTATTTCCATTTCTTCAAGTTCCTTGTCTGTATTTTAAGTATAAGCTCCTTTTGTAACTTTTGATTTAATTCTCCTTGCTTCAATTTCTGTTTCCCTTAACATTAAAACATCACCAACCCTCACAGGCCCTTTAACATTTCTCCTCATTGAACGTCCTTTATCTCTTCCTTCCTGAATAAGACATTTAACCTGCGTTATTTCCCCTCTAAATCCTGTTCTTCCTATCAATTCCTCAACAATTGCAGGAACTGGCTCACCTATAATTTTATCACTTCCTTTTGAAGATTCTGATTTTTTTTGTCTAGGTTTTTGTGTTTTTGCCATTTTTTATTTTCTTATTAAAAATCCATTGATTTTTTTAATTACCTTATCATGAAATTTATTAGTTATTTTATATATTATTCCATTTCATCTAATTTATTATTCCAATCTTTCATTAAAATCTCTTCAGAAGTAAGCATAGTTAAAATACTCCCCTCATTAAAACTCTTTTCAACCATTTTACTTACCCCCTAACGCAGAAATATCTGCTTCAGCTTCTCCGGCATCAACAACCGCGACTGAAGATGCTGGAACCTGAAGCCCTGCAGAAATCCCTAATTTTTGTTTACTATCTACTTCCTGGCAAGGAATTTTTTTCTCTTTACATAAAAAAGGAATATGCTGAACAATTTCCTTTGGCTCTACATCAGAAGCATAAGCAACAAATTTTGCAGTTCCTCTTTCTATTGCCTTGGTAACTTCATTAGTTCCTTTCTCAATTTTTCCTGTCCTTTTTGCTTTTTCTATTATTGAATAAACGTCCATTTTAACATAATCCAGAACAATTACTCCTCATTTGAACTAATTGTTCATCAGATAATTAATTGAGAAAAATTTGGTTTATAAACTTTGCTTCTTCCAACTAACCTCAACTTCATCTGTCCTCTGTCTTGGTTTTATATCAACTTGGTTCAATTCATTTGAAGAATAAATTAACTCTGGAGATTTTTTATTGATTTTAACAGATTGTTTTCTATGATTAACTTTATCTGACTTTGTGATAGGGGAGCAGGGTGGGTGGTTGGGGTGATGGAGGCGGGATGGTGCTTTGAACATAATCTCCCCTAGAAAAGCTATCATGGCTCCATTATCAACCAATAAAGATTTTTCAGGACAAAAAAACTTTGCTCCTCTTTCCTTGCACATTATCCTGCACATTTCCTGCAAACGAGAATTGCACGCAACTCCTCCTCCTAAAAGCAATTCTTTTTTTCCTGTATGTGCTAAAGCTCTCTCAGCTGTTTCAACAAGCATTGCAAAAACAGTTTCCTGCAAAGAATATGCTAAATCTTCAATTTTATATTTTTTTGATTCTAACTTCTGCCTCAAATTAGTTAAAATTCCTGATAAAGCAACATCCATTCCCTTGACAGTATATGGAAGCTCAATGTAATTCTTGCTCTCCTTTGCCAGTTTTTCTATTGCAGGCCCTCCTGGAAAACCAATTCCAGAATATCTTGCAAAACTATCAATAAAATTTCCAACACCAATATCCAAAGTTTCTCCAAAAACACGATATTTTCCAGATTCATAAGCAATCACCTGAGTGTTTGCTCCAGAAACATAAAGCATCACAGGGTCTCTTGCAGAAGTCAATGCTCCAATTTCTAAATGAGCAATACAATGATTTACAGGAATTAGGGGTTTTTTTAATTTTTTAGAAAGCTCTTTTGCAAATCTCATGCCTTCCAACAAACAAGGAGCTAAACCAGGCCCCTGAGAAAAAGCAATTGCATCAATCTTTTCCTCGTCGATGTCTGCCTCATTTAAGGCTTCAAAATAAATTTCATTTTTATTATTCTGATGGTGCCTTGCAGCTTCAACAGGGATTATCCCTCCTGCTTCAGTTGTATAGGTTCTCTTAACATTCGATAAAATTTTCCCATCACTAACAACACCAACCCCAAAGGTATGTGCAGTTGATTCAATGCCCAAAACAATTGTCATAAAAACAAATAGAATTCTAGATTTTAAAATCTTTACAAGTTAGAGATAAATGAATAAAATAAAAAATAAAAATTTATTTACCTTCTTTTTTTCTTTTTAACTGGCTTTCTCTTAGCTGATTTCTTTTTTGCAGTTTTTTTCTTTTTCTTGCCACCACGAGCCATCTTTGCTTCACATACATTGCCTTGCCCATCAATATAGTAAAGATGCCCTGGCTTCCTTGTGATAACTTTCTTAACGACAATTCGTCCCATTTTTCATCCTCCTTTTCAAAATTTATAAATGTTAAAGTAAAAAAGTATATTTAAATCTTTCTGTGCCCGACGAGCAATTTCGTAATTTTCTTATATTTTTTATTAATAGGAATTTCAACAATTTTTTGAGAATCTTTCCAAGAAAAAATATTCAGCTTAAAAGGTTTAACTATTTTCAAATCCAGAACCTTATTTTTATTGTCTAGCCAGATTGCAAGAAAAGGAAAAAATACAAAACAAGAATGTATTTTTATTTTTGTTAATTTTTTAAATTCAAATAACAAAGAATCTGCTTTTTCCCGTCGACAAAACATAAGTCCCATAATTCTTCCAAACCAACCAACTTTTTTGACTTTTCCCAAACCAATCACTTGATTATTCTTTTTAATTTTCATCACAATAATACTTAAAAATAATTTATAATTTTAACTGAAATAATGATTAATTATATATTTCAGGTGATTAATTCAGATAACAGCAAATTAGGATATGTAATTTATACTGAAAAAAACAATAGATTAATTTGTTCTATAAAAGAATTTGAAAAAAATCAGAAACCAATTAAGAATTAGAGGATTTAATTATTTATTTAAAATCTAAGAGAATAACTTATGCGATCTCTTTTAATCCCTCTATAGAAAAAGTCTGCCCACATCCCTATGAATTAAACACCGAATATGAAATTGAACTCTGTAAAGAAGATGATAAGAGGTATAAGTTTTATTATTTTGTAATAAATGAATTAGATAAATGCCTTCTAAGAAAAAAAAGAATTGAAATTAAATTTTAAATGATAAAGAAGAAAAAAAGATTAATAATCGTTTAGAGTTTTACGAAGAATAGGGCTTTCTTCTTTTATACTCTCTGTAAAATTTATTCACATTTTTCTCACAGACAAAGTCATGATGTTTGAATCCTCCGCCAAATGTCTTCGGAATATGCATAAGTTCGTGAATTATTGTCTTAATCTGCTCTTCTCTATCAAGTTTATTAAATCTCTCTGATAAAAATTCCAAAGCATAAAATGCTTCTGTGCCCATTGCTTTCTGCATTAATTTTCCTAATGCATGACATCTCGCAATTGTTCTCCTCGATGAAGTTCCAAAACTCCTAAAGCACATAACGCGATTCATTTTAATATGAGGAAACAAGATTCTAGAAATCTCCTCTGCTATTTTTTGAATATCTTGTGCAAATTCATATATCATTTCTTTAGCTCAATAGTTTTATTTTTAGATTTTAACCCGCTGATTATTTTAACTTGTCTTTTTAGATATTCCCTTAAAATTTTTATTAATTTTTCATTTGCCTTGTTATTAATTGGTTTTTCTTTTAACCAAACCTCATAAATATTCTCCTTTCTCCTTTCGATTTTTTGTTGTGAAGAATTAGTATGAACTTTTATTTTAATTCTCATTTTACCTATTTTCTGGTCTTCTCCAAGATCTACCTAAAGCATGATAAATTTCTCTTTCTGTTTTTCCTGCAATTCTTTTTTTCCCTATAAATAAACCATGATTATTAAGAGTAAAACCTTTCTTTTTTGCAATAACTCTTAGTCCAATTTCAGAACCCTTTTTACTTGAATAAGCTAATAATTGAGCCCCCCACTCCTCTGGAATAGTGTAATATAATTCAACTTTAATTCCTTTAATTTTCCAAACAGTTTTATAATCTCCACCTTCTACAAATTTCCCTTTCTTTCTCATAAATTCCGCAAGCTTCTCTTTATCTTTTGGAATCAAAACAATATCAATATCTCGTGGATTTTTTTCTTTTCGTCTAATACTTCCTACAAGCATAATTTTTTTAGAATAAGGTTTTAGCTGAATTTCTAATTTCTTAGCGAGTTTCAAGACAAACTCACCTCTTTTTGTTTGTTTTTCTTGTTTATTTCTTTTTTGTTTCATTGTTTAAAATATCTGATTTTTCTTTCTTAATTTGATTATACGTCTTAGCTATTTTATACATAGCGTTAAAATAGTTTTTGTAACTTTTAGCAGTTGCCCCATCTTCAATAGTTATTATTATCATAGGTTTTGCTTCCCAAATTACTATAACAACTCTATTATCATAAATCCACGTATATGTAGGAAGGCTATAATTTTCAGGCAAATACCTATCATTAGGAAGATAATCTTTATGTTTTCTATCAGCTGCTTTATAATTCATAATACTTCTACACTTTACTCCAAATGCTTTTCGGGTATTAATTATTTTTCTATAATTATCCTCTCCAACTTGTCTTGAAGTATTTCCTAAACCATCGCCAATCCAACAGTATTCTATTTTCTTATCTTTACATGTTCTCAACATTTCCCAATGATGATGCATATAAGCCCTTTTCCCCCAACTAACAAATACTTTTCTTCTGCTAGGAATTTCTTTAACTAAATGAGAAATAGTTCCAACAATCTTTTTTGCCTCTTGCTCTTTTTGTTTAATTTTTTCTTTTTCTAAATTTACCAAATCTAAAAAAATATGAGGGTCTGCTGCATTATAATAGGTTTCATTTTCATTTTTAAAAAAAACTACAAATCCCTTTCCAATTAATCTATTTAAAGAATTATAAATAGTTCCTCTATGAATATTTAATCGCTTTGCAAGAGGGCCTAACTTAATAGAACCTGTCTTCAAAAGTTCAAAAAATATTTTTGCTTCTATTTTGGTCATACCAAATTTTTCAAAATCAAGCTCTTCCATAATTAAAAAAGATTATACAAGTATAAAAAATTATTGTTCTGTTGTTATTTATTACGCTAACAAAAATAGCTGTTGTCATTAATTATGATAACTTAACTATATATATTTATTTGGAGTTATAAAATTAAATAAACGCAGGAGGTAAAAATGGCTGAAAAAAATCTAACAGATAAAGTATTAGAAGAAGCAAAAAGAAAATTAAGGATAACTGCTCAAGAAGATCTTGAATGGTATAGAAAATTTAGAGAAGATTATATAAATGGGGAAAATAGAATATTGCATTTACAATACCCTTCATTTCCATCAGCAAATATAGCTTATAATCCCTATAGAAAATATTAATTAAATTAAATAAACACAGGAGGTAAAAATGTCTGAGTATGATATAACTTTCAAAGATGGTAGAAAGATATCTGTAGATGATGTAAGATATAATAAAGATGGAACTGTAGATTATATAGAAAGATGGACTCACAAAACAAGAACAATTCCTCAATCAAGCATAGCAGGAGTTGAACATATAAACAGAAATTATACGGGACTCTTAGGAAAACTATTTGAGCCTAAATTTAATAGGCGTTGGTAAATTTAATTAAAGTAAATAACCACAGGAGGAAAAAATGGGAAGATATAAAATATCTCTTAAAAACGGGAAAACTATTGGAGCCGATGATGTAAGATTAGAGAATGGTTTTGTTGTATACATTCCTAGATATGTTTGGAAAGAATGTCCTATAAAAGCTATTCCTGCAGAAGATGTTTCTGGAGTAGAAAAAATAGCATTAGGATGGGAAGGAGGAAAAAGATTCAACGGGAAACATGATTCCTCATTTTCAAGAACACCAGGATCTTTATAACATCACTTCGTAACAATTTCAAGGGCATCCCTATGTTTTAGAACATAGGTTTTGCCCAATGCTTTTTTTGTTCTTGCATCAATTGCTTTTATGAAATTTTCTCCAAAATCAGTATGAAGATAATAAGCAAAATCCAAAGCAGTTGAACCTTCTGGTAATAAAAAGCAATCAGGAAGAATATTTCCTTTACTATCCGCAAGCTTGTTTGCCGATGCAGGAAAAACTGCAATATATTTTAATAAATTAAAAACAGCCATATTCAAAACTTCCTGAACCCCTGTTCCAAATTCAAATTTATCCAGAACATTTTCCTTTATTTGTTCCAAAGCTCCTCGCTGTTTTTCACTTAAATCCTTCAAAATCTTAAAATCTTTTTCACCTGGAATATATTCAATCAACCCAGATTTAGCAGCCTGTCTTAAAGCCAACTCAGAATCAGCAGAACATGGAACAATAATCAACTCAGGAAATTTTTCTTTCAAGCTCTCATAATTTTTCCTGCCTTCTTCTAAATCAATTTTATTTGCTGCAATAATCATGGGCTTGCTTTCCTTTCTCAAACCAGATGCAAATTTCATCAATTCCTCTTCACTCCAGCCAGAAGCTTTTTCAGGTAAATTCAATTTTAATAGAACATTCTTAACCTGCTCTTCTTTAATCTTTAACCCTGAAAACTGCTTAACAACAGCCTCGGAAAATTTCTCCCCTTCCAACTCCGTCTTCCTTGCAAAACTTTTCCATGCCCTCATTAAAATATTGCGAAACCATTTATCTAATTCTTTTTCCAAGAAAAACACATCCTCAAAGACATCATAATTCTCAGCAGGTTTCCCTTCTGCATTTGTCTTGCCAGAACAATCAATTATGTGGATGAAAACATCTGCTTCCCGCAAATCGTCAAGAAACTGATTTCCCAATCCCCTTCCTTCTGATGCACCTGGAACCAAACCAGCAACATCAATTAACTCAACAGGAACAAAACGATTAGAATTTATGCAAAAACCATGATTTGGATTACATTTTACATTGAATTCCTTATCAATGCATTCTATTCTTACATATCCTATGCCATGATTTGGTTTTATCGTAGTAAAAGGGTAAGAGGCAATTTCAACTTCTGTCAGAGTCGCTGCTTTGAAAAAAGTGCTCTTCCCGCATGACGGCTTGCCTACAAGTCCTATTAACATAAAACTAATCTAATTAAGAAATATTTAAAGCCTTCCCTAAATCCTGCTGTGTCCTATGCTCAAAACATAATTAATTCATATCTTTTATTTGATAAATTGACTTGTATTTATTTATGCTTAAACTCCCTGTTGTTTCTTTTTATCTCTTTGTCTTTTAATCAACAAAATTATTATAATTATCAAGACTATCAAAATTAATATTATTAAGAAAAATACCAGTTTTCCGAAGAAACGCCGTTCTCTCTCTACAACCTCAAAATGCGCACTTGAAGGTGCAACCCCATTAGGATAAACCAGCTGAAGCCCTACAATATATTTTCCAAGAGGAAGAATTCCTGTATCAAAATTTCTGTTGAATTCCACTTTGTCATCTATCATGGTTGTCTCGCTCCGAGTCAGATATGTTTTTCCTGTGTAATCTTTAATAACATAATTCAAAGTCACATCAATTCTCTCTTTCTCTCCCATAGGAATCAAAGTAACTTGCGTTCTAAGCTTGTCTCCCTGAGGAACTTTATAATCTTTATTTAAAACTACAATGTTTGAATCAAACAAAAGTAACTTTGTTCTTACATTTATTGAAACAGAAACCACTCTTCCATCAATGATAATTCTTCCTGTGAAGATTCCTGTCTCGCTTGTTGCGACAAATATAACTTTCAGATTCTTCGTCTCTCCTGCTCCAAGAGTAAGGGAAGTTGTGTCAAGAATAACATGCTGGTCAAGATTCTGCTGGCTGACACCCACTGTTGTCGAGGAAGTTCCCAAATTCGTAACTGTAATAATTTTCTCAACATTAGTATTTACAGCGAGATTTATATTAAATTCTGTTGGACTAACTGAGATTGTTGGAGTAACCGCTTCTCCCCCACCAGGCCCTTCTGGAGGAGTTACAGCCTCTACTGTACAAGTAGCTGAACATCCATCACCAGAAACAGTATTTCCATCATCACACTCTTCACCTGTTTCCACAATTCCATTACCACAAATAGGGCCTATTTCAGGAATTCCAGAAAAAAATCCCTCAATATATTCATGAGGATTAACAACAACATTCCCGCTTCCCCCAGGATTAAGAGAAATAACATCTGCGTTTATCACTGGAAAAATCAGAAAAATTAAGAATACTATTAATAATTTCTTCATGAAAGGAGTAAGGAATTTGATTTAATAAATTTAATTGAAGTTATGGGAAAGACTTAATATTTGTCAGCACTTAATTTCAATAAATTTCCCTGATGAGAATTTGTGAATAGGAAATCCATTTTATCTTTTGATTCATATAAGATGTTTGTAACATTAAAACCAACTGGCAATTCATATTCTTTTCCTTTGTATTTAACATAAAGGCTTGTTCCTCCCCAAAAAGATTCTGCTTCTTCATCCTTAAATTCATGTATTTTGGTGGATTTTTTTGTTTCAGGATTTAATCTATAAAGAGCAGGATAAATTGTTCTGCAACAACCTTCTCTTAATGGAGCAGTTGTATAAAAAACATCACCAACAGAATCTACTGCTATTGATGAAGGAAAACCAATACCTCTTACCAATTCTTCTGGTTTTCCACTTCTGACTTTATATATAACATCTTCCAATAAATCACCAACATAAAACTCTGTTCCAAATTTTTCTTTTCCTGCTTTGGAATTCTCAACTATTTTTAATTGTTCAAAATATTTTGCATTATTGCTGAACCTACGAGAATTTTCAGAAGGCAATTCAAATTCTGTCTTTATATCTTTTTTATCTATGGAAATAACTTTTTTTGGAACAATTAACAAAGTGTCTGAAGATTCATACTCCTCATAGTCGTAATAAACTAATGGAGCTTGGGCAGCATAAATTTTTCCATCTGTTCCCTGAATCATATCTGTTATTCTTCCCAATTGTGGATAAGACCAATCTTGATTATCTTCTAAATATATTCCTATATGCCCTAGTGGATTAACCTTAAATATTTTATTGGAACTATTTGAAGAAAGTAAAATAGTGCCATCTTCTAACACTAAATTATCTAAAACAAGCCCACTACCACCAAAATCCACAAAATAATCTTTTATAGGAAAAGTTACTAAGGGTTTTGAATCTAATCTTAAATTATTTAAACTTCCAGATATTTGATTAATTTTAGGACCTATGCTTTTTTCCAAATCAATTCTTGTTCTTGTTGAATCTAAATAAAAAACAGGACCTTGTGTAAGAACACCTAAATTTTTTTCTTGATAGCTTTTAAGATTCCCTGAATTATGGACATAGTTAGATAATCCAGATGGATTATTTAAATTTCCTGCTATTTGTTTTACAGAAATTCCTGATAAATTTGTTGGTTGATGGACAAATATATCGTCTTTTTCACAATTTGAAAAACTTAAAGATGCTATTAAAGTTCCGTACAAAGCGATTTTTTCTAAAGTCTTTTTTATTTTCATATTATTTATGATATTTTATCTTTTATATATTTTATGCTATTTTTAAGTCTGCACAACTTCTATAAGTTCTGTATTCAATAGCAGCATTACATCCTGCTTCATACCCATCATAAGTATGACAACTAACTAAAGGGCCTACATAAGTTATCTCTCCTACGATATCACCTGAGTCGCAACTTGGGTAAATTGAAGGAGCACCACCAGGGTCACATTCATTATGTGGTCCATCCCAAACACATTTTATATTGCCTTCTTTAACCTCCAATTTTAAATATGCTCTCTTATTATCTGTTCCTTGCGTTCCGCTGTAAATATCATTTCCCTGAACTGCTATGTCTCCAGCAACATCTAATTTATAAGCAGGATTTGTTGTCCCAATACCTACTTCATCTCCAATAGTTGTAGGATAAACTTCCCCATTAACTGCATCCCTCGTCCAATATCCAGCAGTAACATCACTCAAACAATTTCCCCCGGTTATGCAAATATCTCCTCCTGTGGAATTTATATTTCCTTCAACTTCTAAAGCGCCACTCATTGTATCTCCTTCTTCATTAACCCAAATATCAGTTCCATCAGGAACATCCCCCCATGAGTACCCATCCAAAGTATCAGCATCTATTGTACTTTCATTGGTAAGTATTTCTCTCCAAGCATCGTAATCTTGATTATACCATGCACCTCTGTAAAATATCCTTCTACTACTCCCATCAAAGAAAAGTTGACTTTCTGTATGGCTGGCTCTTCCATAAATATTTAACAAAGTTCCATAACTACCTGTTGGAGAACTTGCTCTATCAGTATAGACATCAAAAATTTTAGCAGATATTGATGGAGCTTGAGTACGAGCATCAGCTGTCCAATTATACTCTACCAGAGGATTCCTCCAACTAGTAAATGTAGGAGCATCAGTTGTTCTTAAATTTTGATTACCATAATAAGCAGCAATACTATTTACTTCTTTGGCTCCGTAGCCTGTATCAATAGTTGCTGCTGATAATGCTCCAGAAAAACTTCCAGTTCCTGCTACATCTAATTTAGCATCAGGACTTGTTACTCCTATTCCTACATATCCATTTTCATCTATTACCATGTGTTCATTCAAAATTGAATCAGAATCGGCAGTTTTGAAAACGAGGCGACCTCTATTCCAATCATCATCCCCCCTCTCTGCTTCAATTTCAGCTGCTATATTTAAAGCTGTGCTTACACTATTGTAAAATTCAAGACTTGAAATTGTTTCTCTATTAGAGGATGCAGTACCTGAAATACGTAAATTTCCTCCACTAACTAATAAACTTTTAATAGATGTACCATGATTAATAAAATCCTCCGTTACTATAGTAGTTCCGGTTACAGAACCTGGCGACAAAGCCCCGGTATACACTGTTGAAACATCATTATACCCTAATAATTTATCTTCATAAACATTAAATGATAATCCTGAAGCATGGCTTGCACAATATATTTCAATATAATATAAACTATCAGCACTGTCTTGTCTTATTCTTACTTTTGATATAAATGGAGCAATTCCATATTTTTCTAATTTTAATGTCCCAGTAGTTGACCAATCTTTATATGCATTAATAACATAAGTTGTTGGAGTAAAAGTTCCACCTCTAAAGGATAAAAGAATTCTTGTACCCCCCCTTGAATCTATTTTACCTATTTTATACCAACCAGGAGAGTCGGCAGGAGTAGTAGCACTTCCGAGAGTTGCGTGTTGAAAAGATTTAGTTGAAACTCCGCCAGTAAATGTCCCAATGCCATCAACCAAAAGATTATTATCCCCTGGGTCAGAATCTCCTCCTACATGAAGTCCACCATTTATTGCTAATTTAGCACCAGGACTTGTTGTTCCTATTCCTACATTTCCTGTAGAATCCATAGCAAAATGTTTACTTGCAAAATTAGTTGCTGAAATTCTAAATACATCATCTGAATCATCATAACCAATCATATATTTTTGAGTAGCACCTTGATTAAATACAATATTTTCGTCATATCCATCTACTGATTCTAATTTTAATACCGCTGTCCCACTTGAAGTATTTAGGTGTAATTTTGCTCCAGGGTCTGTAGTTCCAATTCCTACATCTCCGGCAACATACATATTACCAGCATGGTCAACTGAAAACTTTTGTACCTTACCACCAGCAGAATCTGTTTGTGCATAAATATGATAACGGTCATCATTAGAATAATGACCTGTATCAAGTATAAGTCCTGCATATGAGGCTCCTGCATTTCCAGAATGCCAAATGGTTAATCCTGCTGTATCATCATTTGTGGTGCCTTTTACATAAAGACGCGAAACTCCGGGGTCTGTAGTTCC